>NZ_JBEPEH010000015.1:3329-242732 GCF_040300725.1 Dactylosporangium sp. NPDC000244 | reverse complement strand
ACGTCCCCGGCGCTCAAAGCGGAGCAGGCCACCACCGCCCACGCCTCAGCCACACCGCCCCGGCGCTCAAAGCGGAGCAGGCCACCACCGCCCACGCCTCAGCCACACCGCCCCGGCGCTCAAAGCGGAGCAGGCCACCACCGCCCACGCCTCGGCTACGCTGCCCCGATGCCCGGAGCGGAGGCCGCGCCGACGGTGGCCCCGAGCCGCCGGGCAACCGCGTCCCGCACCCGCTCCATGCCCGGCACCGCAACCCCGGCATCCTCGGCCATCTTCCGCAGCGACGTCATCGTCACCCCATCGAGCCGGCAGGCCACGAACCGCTCGTACACCCCGAGATCCGAGTCGACATTGATGGCAAACCCATGACTGGTGACGCCACCCCGGATACGCATCCCGATCGACACGATCTTGTGGTGCTCGGGCGTCCACACCCCGACGAGGCTGTCCGCCCCCTTCGGCGTGTCCCGGCGCACCGCCGCGAACCCGAGATCCCCGAGCGCCTCGATGAGCGCGAGCTCGAGCCAGCGCACGACATCGCCGGGCCCGCCGTCGCGCAGGTTCATGACCAGGTACCCGACGAGCTGCCCCGGCCCGTGATAGGTCGCGTGCCCGCCGCGGTCGACCTCGATGACGGGCAGTGATCCGTCCTGCGGGAGGTCGGAGAGCGCGGTGTGCCGCCCGTACGTGACGACCGGCGGGTGCGTGAGCAGAAACAGCCGGTCCGGGGCGGCACCGGCCTGACGCTCCGTGACCCAGCCGCGCATCGCCTCGACGGCCTCGGTGTACTCGACCTCGCCCAGATCCACCCGCATCAGCTCCGCCACCGGTCCATCCTCCCTCGCGAGCACTCCTCCGCCATGGATGCACGCTCTGTGACGCTCGCCGAATTACCGATTACTGATTACCGGCAATTCGATAATCCAGTAATCACCGGCGGGACCCTTGCGGGCGCTGTCCGATTTTGACACTGCGCGTTCGACGTCGAGGCGGCAGCGCCGTCGGACAAGCGAGGTTGCAACGAGGCGACAAACCAGGACGGCAACGCAGGCGGCAGGCGAGGCCGCAACGCCGGCGACCAACAAGGGCGACCAACGAGGGCGACCAACGAAGCCGGCAAGCGAAGCCGGCAAGCGAAGCCGGCAAGCGAAGCCGGCAAGCGAAGCCGGCAAGCGAAGCCGGCAAGCGAAGCCGGCAAGCGAAGCCGGCAAGCGAAGCCGGCAAGCGAGGGCGTCCAACAAGGGCGACCAACAAGGGCGACCAACGAAGCCGGCAAGCGAGGCCTCAACGCCGACGACGAACGAGGGCGGCAACGCAGGCGCCAACACAGGCCGCAACGCCGGCGAGGAACGAAGGCGGCAACGCCCAGCGACAAAACCGAAGGCGCTAACGATCCGGCGGCCGCAGCACCGTGATCTCCGTCTTGCCGACCTCCACGCCCCAGCGCCCGACGACCCCGGACAGCTCCCCCGACAGCCGCCGATTCAGGTCGAAGCGCGACGCGAGGGCGTCCGGCCGCGTCAGCTCGGCGCACGCGGCCCGCAAGACGGTAGCCGTCAGCTGTTCAAGGCCGTTGACATAGTCGGAGATCTCGTAGGTGGCCCGCACCGGATCGACCACCCGGCACCACACGGTGGCCGCGACCTCCACCAGCAAACCGTCCGACGTCGAAACGGGCTGCGGCCGGAACGCCAGCGGCCGGAAGCGCAGATCGACCCGGGCCCGAACCCGATCCACCCCCGGCACGAGGAAGTGCCCGCCCGGCGGCAGGGTCCGCGAGTACTTTCCCACCCGCTCCACCACAAACGCGAACCCGTCCGGAACACGAACCATGAGCACGACACTAGGCCGCGTGGCCAAGCGCACTCTTACCGTTCTCCGAGGTACCGAGGCTATGTTTGGCCCATGCGCCCAGCCGGGAAGCCCGAGCAGCAGTGGGCCGGCCCCGAGGTGACGATCATCGCGGAACCCGGCCCCAAACAGCCCGAGCCCGCGAAACCCGCACCAGCGAGATGGCCGAAACCGAGCAACCCGAGCCGCGAGCCGGACCCGCAACCCGAGCCGGACGGCAGGAGCAGCCGGACACCGGTGGCGCTCACCCGGCGTGACCTGGGCATCGGCGTCGGCGTCGTCGTGCTCGCCATCGTCGCGACCGGCATCCTCGCGTTCCGGGCCGGCGGCGAAGGCGCGGCGCCCGCCGCGACCAGGCCCTCGGCCGCGGCCTCCCCCAGCGCGTCCGGGCCGCCCACCACGGCGCAGATCTACCAGGCCGTCGCGCCGTCCGTGGTGACCATCGAGACGACGCTGCCGGAGGGGGGCGCGACCGGCACCGGCGTCGTCGCCAATGCGACCGGCACCATCCTGACCGCGTTCCACGTGGTCAAGGGCGGCACGGCGATCAAGGTCCGGTTCGCCGACGGCACCGAGTCGGCCGCGCAGGTCGCCGGGTCGAACGCGGAGCTCGACATCGCGACGCTCACCCCGGCGACCCTGCCCGACGTGCTCGTCCCGGCCGTGCTGGGCAACTCCGGGCGGATCGCGGTCGGCAACGACGTCGTGGCCATCGGCAACCAGCTCGGCCTGACCAGCAGCACCACCACCGGCGTCATCTCGGGGCTCAACCGGGCCGCGGCCAACCCGGACGGCACGAAGCTCACGGGGCTCATCCAGTTCGACGCGGCCGTGAACCCGGGCAGCTCCGGCGGGCCGCTGGTCAACGCGAAGGGCGAGGTCATCGGCATCGTGGTGGCGCTGGCCAACCCCACCTCGGCCGGCACGTTCGTCGGCGTCGGCTTCGCGGTGCCGATCGGCGCGGCCCTGGGCTCGACGGGGCCCGGTGAACCAGGACCGGAACAATGACGGTAAGGAAGATCGGTGCCCATCGGCGCGGCCCTGGGCTCGACCGGCCCGGTGAACCAGGACCGGAACAATGACGGTAAGGAAGAGCATGGACGTACCGAACGCGACCGCCGTCGAGCAGGTGCTCTACGAGGTCCGCAAGACCATCGTCGGGCAGGACGGGCTTCTCGAGCGGCTCATGGTCGCCCTGCTCAGCCGCGGCCACATCCTCGTCGAGGGCGTCCCCGGCCTGGCCAAGACCCTCGCCGTGAAGGCCCTCGCGGCGGCCATCGGCGGGCAGTTCCACCGGGTGCAGTTCACCCCGGACCTGGTGCCCGCGGACATCGTCGGGACGCGGGTGTACCACCAGCCCTCCGGCGAGTTCCAGGTGAGCCTCGGCCCGGTCTTCACCAACCTGCTGCTCGCCGACGAGATCAACCGGGCCCCGGCCAAGGTGCAGAGCGCCCTGCTGGAGACGATGCAGGAGCGGCAGGTCACCATCGGCCGGGAGACCCACCGGATCCCCAAGCCGTTCCTGGTCATGGCGACGCAGAACCCGATCGAGTCCGAGGGCACCTACGCGCTGCCCGAGGCGCAGGTCGACCGGTTCATGATGAAGGTCCTGGTGGGGTACCCGAGCCCGACCGAGGAGTTCGTGATCGTCGAGCGGGCCATCCTGCCCGAGGCCGTCACCCAGGCCGTCGTGGACCCCGACCGGCTCGTCGAGATGCAGCGCCAGGTCGACGAGGTCTACGTCGACCCGTCGCTGATCGAGTACTCGGTGCGGCTCACGAACGCGACCCGCAACCCGGCCGACGTCGGGCTCGGCGACCTGACCCGCTACGTCACCTTCGGGGCCAGCCCGCGCGCCTCGATCAACCTGGTGCTGGCCGCGCGGGCGCTGGCGTTCATCCGCGGCCGCGACTACGTGGTGCCCGAGGACCTGCACGAGCTCGCCCCGGACGTGCTGCGCCACCGGCTCGTGCTGTCCTACGAGGCCCTCTCCGACGACGTCACCGCGGACATGGTCGTGGCCCGGGTGCTCGCCGCGGTCGCCGTGCCCGCCCCGACCCCGGCGCGCAACGGAAGCCGCTGAGCGCATGACCACGGCCGAGGATCGCCTGCTGCGCCGCCTGGAGTGGCAGATCCTGCGCCGCCTCGACGGGCAGTTGCAGGGGTCGTACCGCACGGTCTTCCGCGGCACCGGGATCGACTTCGCCGACCTGCGCGAGTACACCGCCGAGGACGACGTCCGGCACATCGACTGGAACGTGACCGCGCGCCTCGACGAGCCGTTCGTGCGCCAGTACACCGAGGACCGCGAGCTCACGGCCTGGCTGGTGCTGGACCTCTCGGCCTCGATGCGCGTGAGCACGGCCGAGAACGGCAAGGACGCGACGCTCACCGAGCTCGCCGTCAGCCTGGCCCGGCTGCTCACCTACGGCGGCAACCGGGTCGGCGCGATCCTCTACGACAACGCGAAACAGCTCGTGCTGCCGCCGCACGCCGGACGGGTACACGTGCTGCGGTTGGCTCATGAGATCGCCAAGGCCTCCGCCCGCGGCCCCGAGCGGGGCGCGACCGACCTGGCCGCCATGCTGCGCCTCGCCGCGTCGACCGCGCGGCGCAGAAGCCTCGTGTTCGTCATCTCCGACTTCATCGGCGAGGGCTGGGAGCCGGAGCTGACCCGGCTCACGTTCCGCCACGAGGTGATCGCGATCCGGGTCGTCGACCCGATCGAGCTGGACCTGCCCGACCTCGGGCTCGTGGTCGTCGAGGACGCCGAGACGGGCGAGCAGATCCTCGTCGACACCGGCGACCCACAGTTCCGGCTGCGGCTGCGGGCCGAGGTCGACGCGCGCGAGGCCGGCGTGGCCGAGGCCATGCGCCGCTCGGGGGTGCGCGGGCACGTGGTCAGCACCGACGAGGACCCGCTGCAGGCGCTGGTCGCCATGGTCCGCGACACCAAGCGCAGGCGCCGATGACGTTCGAATACCCGGTCCTCGTGGCCGTCGCGGTGGTCGTGACCGTCGCGCTGTTCATCGTGTACTTCCGGATGCACCGCCGCCGCCCCGCCGCGCTGCGGGCCGGGTCGGCGCTGCGGCGGCACCTGCCGCAGGTCATGTTCCTCACCGCGGCGGCCCTGCTGCTGCTCGCCGTCGCCCGCCCCGCCGCCACGCTGCCCGTCGCGCGCGCCGCCGGCACCGTCATCCTCGCCTTCGACGTGTCCAACAGCATGAAGGCCGAGGACGTGCAGCCCAGCCGGCTCGCCGCCGCCAAGTCCGCGGCGACCGAGTTCGTCGCGGCCCAGCCCGACACCGTGAACATCGGCATCGTCGCCTTCGACCAGGGCGCGCTCACCACCCAGCAGCCCTCCGACGACCACGACGCGACCACCGCCGCGATCAAGCGCCTGCAGGTCAACGGCGGCACCTCGCTGGGCCAGGCGATCCTCGCCTCGCTGACGGTCGTCGTCGGCAAGCCGGTGAGCCTGCCGAACGAGGACACGGGCGAGGCGGCGCCCGACATCGGGTACTTCGGCAACGCCACGATCGTCGTGCTCTCCGACGGCGAGGACACCGGCGGCCCCGACGCCCTCGCGGCGGCGAGCCTGGCCGCGAAGGCGGGGGTGCGCATCGAGACCGTCGGCGTCGGCACCGTCGAGGGCGCGACCGTCGAGGTCGAGGGCTACCAGGTGGCGACGTCGCTCAACGAGGACCTGCTCACCCAGATCGCGCAGACCACGGCCGGCAACTACCACCGCGCCGAGAACGCGCAGGCGCTGCACGACGTGTACCAGTCGCTGGACCTGCGGCTGACCACCGAGCGCAAGCCGGTCGAGCTGACCGGGGCCGCCGCGGCGATCGCGGTGCTGCTGCTCACCATCGGGGGCATACTGATGACCACCTGGTTCGGACGGATCCTCTGATGTCGCTGACCTGGCCGTGGGCCCTCGCGATCCTGCTGGCGTTCCCGCTGCTGCTGGCCTACCGCTGGTGGAGCCGCCGCCGGCGCCGCAAGGTGGCCGTGACCCTGTCCAGCGTGGCCCTCGTGCGCGCCGCGCTGCCCGGCCGCTCCTCGTGGCGCCGGCGCGTCCCGCTCGCCCTGCTCGCCGTCGGCATCCTCTTCGCCGGCACGGCCGCCGCCCGCCCGCAGGCGTCGGTGGTCGTGCCCGACGACGCCGCGACCATCCTGCTGGCCATCGACGTCTCCGGCTCGATGTGCTCCACCGACGTCGACCCGAACCGGCTGACCGCCGCGCAGGCGGCGGCCAAGGAGTTCATCGCCGAGCACGAGGGCGGCGCGAAGATCGGCCTGGTCGCCTTCTCCGGCACCGCGGGCCTGCTGGTGCCGCCCACCACCGAGAAGGACAAGCTCGCCAAGGCCATCGACGGGCTGCGGACCTCCCGCGGTACCGCCATCGGCCTGGCCATCCTCGCCTCGATCGACGCGATCGCCGAGATCAACCCCGACGTGCCCCCGACCGGCGTCGAGGTCCCCGACAACGGCGGCACCGGCGGCGGGCCGGGCGGCGGCGACTACGAGCCCGACACGATCGTGATCCTCACCGACGGGCGCAACACCGACGGCGTGGACCCGATCACCGCCGCCGAGCAGGCCGCCGCCCGCCGCCTGCGGGTCTTCACCATCGGCTTCGGCACCGACCAGCCCTCGCCGATGGTGTGCTCCAGCAACCAGATCAGCGGCAACCAGAGCTTCCGCGGCGGGCCGGGCGGCGGCGGGTTCGGCTTCGGCGGCCGCGGGCGGTTCCAGGACATGGACGAGCCGACCCTGACCAAGGTCGCGGAGATGACCGGGGCCAAGTACTTCAAGGCCGACAACGCCAAGGCCCTCGGCGACGTGCTGCGCGACCTGCCCAGCCAGGTGACCCTGCAGCACAGGAAGACGGAGATCAGTGTGTGGTTCGCCCTCGCCGGCGCGCTGCTCGTGCTCGCCGCGGTGGCCCTCGCCCAGTGGTGGTCCCGCCCGCGACCAGCCGCTACGCCCGCGGGCGGCCCCGCGACGGCATCGACGGGAGGCCCGCCCATTCGGCGCTGATGCGCTGGCCGGAAACGGAACGTTCGGGTGAGATCCGGTACGCAACCGGCACGATATCGTTCCATCCGTGACGCGGGAGGCCCGGCGCTATGTGCTCGCCGCCGCCGTGGTTGCCGCCCTCGGCACGGTGTGGTGTGTGGCCCACCTGACCGTGGGCGCCGGCACCGAGGCCATCGCCTACGTCTTCGCCCCGCTGGGTGGCGTGTTCGCCACCGCGAGCGTCGCCCGGCTGCTGCGCACCGGCGACCTCCAGCCGGTCGGCCGCCGGTTCTGGCGCACCATGCTCGCCGCCGTCGCGCTCATCTCGTTCGGGTACGCCTGGTTCGCCGTCGACATCCTCGTGCACTACACCGAGGCCCGGACCCACCCCATGCCGGTGCCGGCCGCCGCCTGCGCCGCGATCGGATTCCTCGTCGCCATCTGGGCCATGATCCGGGTGCCCGTCGTCGCCGCCGAGGGCGTCGAGTGGTGGCGGATGCTGCTGGACCGCACCATCGGCTTCCTCGGCTGCGCGGTCGTGCTCTGGTACGCCGGGCTGGCCCCCATGATCGGGGCCGCGGAGCCGTGGAGCCCGCAGGCGATGGTGCTCACCGGGCTCGGGCTCCTCGTCGCGGTCGGCGCGGCCACCAAGGTCTCCTACGTCGCCGGCGGGCCCGTCGACCGCGACGCCATCCGGCTCATGGCGGCCGCCGGCGGGGTCACCGCCGCGATCGTCACCGTGCTCGCGGTCCGGCTCGGCGCGGCCGGCAGCGTGCCCGCCCAGGCGATCGTGATGCCGCTGACCCCGCTGCTGGCCACCCTCGCCGTCCTCGCCCAGGTGCGGGCCGACCTCGGCCTGCGCCGCGCCCGCGGCCGCAGCGGGGTGCTGCTGCCCTACCTCGCCGTGGCGGCGGCCGACGTGCCGCTCGTGGCCGTCGCGCTCGGCGCGCCGCTGAGCTGGCCGAGCCGCGTGGTGCTGCTCGCCGCGGTGCTCGTCACGGTGCTGGTGACGCTGCGGCAGTACCTCGCGTTCCGGGAGAACGCCCGGCTGCTGCACAGCACGCGGGTGCAGGAGGAGCGGCTGCAGCACGAGGTCAGCCACGACGGGCTCACCGGCCTGGCCAACCGGGCGCTGTTCCGCGACCGGATCGCCGCCGCCCTGGCCGCGACCGAGCCCGCCCACGTGCTGCTCGTCGATCTCGACGACTTCAAGACCGTCAACGACCTGCTCGGCCACGGCGTCGGCGACGAGTTGCTGGTCTCCGTCGCCCGGCTGCTGCGGGCCGAGGTCGGCGCGGACGGCCTGCCGGTGCGCGTCGGCGGCGACGAGTTCGCGGTGCTGCTCACCGGGGCCGGCAGCGACCCCGAGGGCCTCGCCCGGCGGCTGCTGGCCGCGCTGGACCAGCCGATCAGCGCGCACCGGCTGCTCGTGCAGGCCAGCATCGGCATCGCGACGGCCGGGCCCGACCAGCCGATCAGGGCGACCGTCGACTCGGTGCTGCGCGACGCCGACGTGGCCATGTATACGGCCAAGCAGCGGGGCAAGGCGGGGTTCGTGCGGTACGTCGACGGCATGGGCGAGCCGGTGCTGGCCCACATGCAGCTCGGCGGGGAGCTGCGCCGGGCGCTGGACAACGACGAGTTCCGGGTGGTGTACCAGCCGATCCTGCGCCTCGCCGACCTCCGCGTCGTCGGCGTCGAGGCCCTCGTGCGCTGGCACCACCCGGCCCGCGGCGTGATCAGCCCGGCCGAGTTCATCGCGGCCGCCGAGCGCACCGGCCTCATCGTGCCGCTGGGCCTGTTCGTGCTGCGCGAGACCTGCCGCCAGGCGGCCCGCTGGCGCGCCGAGTTCGGCCCCGGCAGCCTGCTCGAGGCGGGCCTGAACGTCTCCGCGCGCCAGCTGCACGACCCCGACTTCGTCGCCGACGTGACCGCCGCCCTCGCCGACACCGGCCTGCCGTGCGAGCACCTGGTGCTGGAGGTGACCGAGTCGGCGGTCCTGCGCGGCCAGCAGGTGTCGCGCACCCTGCACGAGCTCGACCGGCTCGGCATCCGGCTCGCCCTCGACGACTTCGGCACCGGTGAGTCCTCGCTGAGCCTGCTGCGCGCCTTCCCGGCCGCCATCGTGAAGCTGGACAAGTCCTTCGTGGACGGCATCGAGATCGACGACGGCCAGCCCGCGGCGGCCGACGCCCGCCAGGCGGTCGCCCGCGCGGTGATCCAGCTGGCCCGGGCCCTCGGCCTGGACACGGTGGCCGAGGGCGTGGAGAGCGCCGAGCAGGCCGCGGTGCTGCGCGAGCTCGGCTACACCCTCGGCCAGGGCTACCACCTCGCCGAGCCGCTCACCGCCGAGGGCATCTCGGACCTGCTGGCCCGCCAGCGGTCGATCACCGTCGCCCAGTACCTGGCCTGACCCGGGCGGCCTTGAAGCCCAGGGCTTCGGCTCAGCCGCCGTTGACCAGTGACCAGCCGACGAAGACGAGCAGCAGGGCCGGCACCAGGAGCCCGTAGGCGGCGGTGCGGTCCAGCAGCGGCTTGCCGGGGTCCATGGTGCGCTCGTTGCGCTCCCGCTGCGGCTCCGGCAGCGCCGCCACCCGGCCTCGGCGCGCCGTGTTGAGCACGAGCACGCCCGCGGTGGCGAACAGCGAGAACACGCCCCACCAGCCGCGCACCATCGTGTCGGCGCTCAGGTCGCGGTAGGCGGCCAGCCCGCAGTCGCGGCAGAAGGGGCCGTCGAGGCGGCTGAAGCGCATCAGGATCAGCATGCCCTGGTGGCCGTGGAAGCGGACGTTCGCGGCGGGCGACCGGTGACAGACGCGGCAGGAGAGTTCGGACATGAAACGGCTCAGCTCCGTGGGCTTGCGGACGTGGGGCGGTCGCACACGGTACCGGATCATGCTCTTGCCGGTTGTCCCCTCACCGGGTCGGGCCCGCGCTGTCCCGCGGCACCAGCACCGGCTCGACCAGCGTCGCGTCCGGGACGGGGCGGCCGTCGAGCTTCGCCGCGACCAGCTCCACCGCGCGCCGGCCGATCTCCTCCGCCGGGATGCCGACCGACGTGAGCCGGGGCTTGGACCGCTCGGCGAGGTCGTCCGGGCCGATGGCCACCACCGACACGTCGTACGGGACGGACCGGCCGAGCGCGGCGAAGGCGTCCAGCAGCAGCGGTACCGCCGGCTCGTTGTGCACCACGACCGCCGTGAGGTCCGGATGGCGCGCCAGCAGCGACTCCGCCACGGCGTGCACGGCGTCCGGGGACGGCTCGCACGGCACTGTCGACCCGGTGAGTCCCCGGCGGCGCAGCGCCTCGTGGAACCCGTCGGCGGTGCGGCGGGCGAAGCCGAGCCCGCGCTCGTACACCTCCGGCGGCGACCCGACCAGCGCCACGCACCGGTGCCCGAGGTCGGCGAGGTGGTCCACGCACCGCGCCCCGGCCGCCGCGAAGTCGAGGTCGATGCAGGTCAGCCCGGTTCCGTCGGCCGGGAAGCCGATGAGCACCGACGGCCGGCCGAGGGTGCGCAGCCGCGGCAGGCGGGGGTCGTGCTCCTCGATGTCCATGACGATGAGCCCGTCGGCGAGGGAGCTTGCGGCCACCCGCTCCAGCCCCTTCTCCCCCTCGTCCTGGGTGAGCAGCAGCACGTCGTGGTCGAAGCGGCGCGCCGCGGTCACCACGGAGATCACGAACTGCATGAGGATCGGCACGTACAGGCCGGTGTAGAGCGGCATGATCAGCGCGATCACGTTGGACCGGTTGCTGGCCAGCGCCCGGGCCCCGGCGTGCGGGTGGTAGCCGAGCACCTCGATCGCGGCGAGGACCCGCGCGCGGGTCTCCTCCGAGATGGTCCGCTTGCCGCTGAGGACATACGAGACCGTGCTCGGGGAGACTCCCGCCTGCTTCGCCACGTCACCGATCGTTGCCATGGCGCACACGGTAGCGGTTCCGGCACCCACGCGTCCCGCACCGGCGCGACCGTTGTCGATCACATCCGCGCCGCCCGCCCAATCGCGCAGGGTTTTCGACGGTCTAGGCGAATCGGCGGGTCATGTCCGCTTTCCTGGAAGTTCCACATGCGAATCGAATAGCTACAGAAGCGCTCCCGAGTGACGATGGCCTGGCGTGGGGCTGTTGTCGCGTTCAGAATCACCGGCCCGCCAGGAGCCGGCGCCGCGGGACGTCGAGGCGCTCGAGGAGCTCGTCACCGCGCTCAGCGGGGCGGCCGACGAGGCTGGCACCTGGCGGATCACGGTCGAGTCGCTGGTACGCTCGTACGGCTACGAGTACGGCGCGGTCTGGCTGCCGACCGGGCCCGGCGGCGCGCCGGCGATCGGGTTCGCGACCGGGCCGGTGGTCGACCAGGTGCGGGCGGCCCCGACGGGACTGGTCATGCGCGCGTTCCAGAGCCGGCAGGCGATCTACGCCGGTGACCTGACCGAGGTGCGGGACTGCCCGCGGGCGGCGGAGGCGGTGCGGGCCGGGATGGTCGCGGCCTCGGTCGTGCCCGTCGTGCGGGACGGGCGCGTGGTCGCGGTGTTCGAGTACTACTCGCCGTACCACTTCCACGTCGACGAACCGAGGACGCAGAAGTGGAACGCGATCCTGCGCATCGCCGAGCTCGCGCGCAGCCAGGTGCTCGCGGCGGCCGAGCTGCGCCAGGACGCGAAGGACCGCGCGGCGGTGACCGAGGTGGTGACCGCGCTCGGGCACTCCAGCGACAGCCAGGCGGCGGTCCGGGCGGCCCTGGACAAGGTGCGCAGCTCGTTCGGGTGGGCCTACGGGTCGTACTGGGAGATCGAGGACCGCGGCTCCGGCCCGGTCCTCGCGTTCCGCTACGAGTCCGGCTCGGCCGGGCCGGAGTTCCGCGAGGTGACGCTCGCGGCCACGTTCGCCGAGGGCGTGGGCCTGTCGGGCCGGGCGTGGAGGGCGCGCGACCTGGTGTTCGTGGCCGACCTCGCCGAGCTGACCGACTGCGTGCGGGCGCCGGCGGCGCAGCGGGCCGGGGTGCGCTCCGGTGTCTGCTTCCCGATCCAGTCGAGCGGCCGCGTGATCGGCACCATGGACTTCTTCACCACGGAGCGAATCTCGCTGAGCGAGTCGCGGGCCTCGGTGCTGCGCAACGTGCAGCAGCTGGTCTCCCAGCGGCTGGACATCGTGCGGGCCGGGGAGGCCGCGGAGCGCAACGGCCGGATGCTGCTGGACTCGATCGCCCGGCTGCGGGAGGTGAGCAGCGACGCGACCGGGGTGGCCCGGGAGGCGGTGAGCCGCGCCTCGACGATGACGGGCGAGGTCGACGCGCTCGGGCGGGCGTCGGCGGCGATCGGCGACGTCATCAAGATCATCTCTTCGATCGCGGACCAGACCAACCTGCTCGCCCTGAACGCCACGATCGAGGCGGCCCGGGCCGGCGACGTCGGCAAGGGCTTCGCGGTCGTCGCGGGCGAGGTGAAGGACCTGGCCCGCGAGACCGCGGCGGCGACGCAGAAGGTGGCCGAGCAGATCGCCGGGATTCAGGACAGCGCCCGCTCGGTCTCGGCCGGCATCCACACCACGAGCGACACGATCGGCCAGATGGACGCGGTCCAGACGCGCATCACGGCGATCCTGGAGGACCAGGCCCACCTGGCGCGACTGCTCAACGAGCGCTGAGGCTACCGGTCGTAGTCGTAGCGGTCGTGGTGGTGGTGCCGGTCGTCCGAGCGGAAGACGCTGGTCAGGGCGGCGGCGACGCCGACACCGACGACGGCGATGCCGACCTGGACACCGACGACCAGCCAGTCGTAGTTGTGCCCGGCGACCGTGAAGTGCTTGTCGCTGTGCAGGTCCCACCGGTCCGCGGCCCACGTGCCGGCCACCGCGGCGCCCATGCCGATCAGGGTGGTCAGGATGATGCCGATGGACTGGCGGCCGGGCAGGATGATGCGCGCCACGATGCCGATGACGGCGCCGAAGACGATGGCGGACAGATAGTCCTGAACTTGCACCGGGTGCCTCCCCTGTAAGAACCGACACCCGCATTGTTCCGCCCCGGCGCAACCCCGCAACCCCGGCGCGTACTTTCGAGATACCGAGGGGGCGAACGCGAAGGGGAACCGTGATGCAGGAACACAGCTTCGACGTCGTGGTCGTGGGAGCGGGACCCGGCGGCGAGGTCGCGGCCGGGCGGCTGGCCGAGGCCGGGCTCGACGTGGCGATCGTCGAGGACCGCAAGGTCGGCGGGGAGTGCTCGTACTGGGCCTGCATCCCGTCGAAGGCCCTGCTGCGCCCGGGTGAGCTGCTGGCCGAGGTGCGCCGCGTGCCGGGCGTGCGGGAGGCGGTCACCGGGCCGCTGGACGCATCCGCGGTGCTGCGCCGCCGCGACGAGCTCATCGGCAACCTCGACGACGCCGGGCAGCTGCCGTGGCTGCAGGAGCGGGGCATCACCCTGTTCCGCGGGCGGGGGCGCCTCGACGGGGAGCGGCGGGTGGTCGTCGGCGACACCGCACTCGTCGCGCGCCGGGCGGTGATCCTCGCGGGCGGGACCGCGCCGGCGCTGCCGCCGATCGAGGGGCTCGCCGAGGCGCGACCGTGGACCAACCGGGAGGCCACGACCGCGAAGACGCTGCCGGGGCGGCTGGTGGTGCTCGGCGGCGGGGTGGTCGGGGCGGAGCTCTCGCAGGCGTACGTCTCCCTGGGTTCGAAGGTGACGCTCATCGAGGGCGAGCGGCGGCTGCTGCCCCGCGAGGAGGAGTTCGCGTGCGAGCAGGTCACGGCGTCGCTGCGCGAACAGGGCGTGGACATCCGCACCGCGCAGAAGGCGACCGCGGTGCGCCGTGACGGCGAGACGGTCGTGGTGACCCTCGGCGACGGCGGCACCGCGACCGGTGACGAGCTGCTCGTGGCGACCGGGCGGGTGCCGGAGACGAGCGGGCTCGGGCTCTCCTCGGTGGGGCTCGCCGAGAACGGGTACGTCACCGTCGACGAGCACACCCGGGTGCCGGGCCACGACTGGCTGTACGTCGTCGGCGACCTCAACGGCCGGGCGCTGTTCACACACATGGCGAAGTACCAGGCCGCACTGGCGTCCGGGCACATCCTCGGCCGGCCGATGGCCGCGACCCACCTGGCCGACGGCAGCGGCGCCCCGCGCGTCATCTTCACCGACCCGCAGGTGGCCGCGGTCGGGCACACCACCGAGTCGGCCCGGGCCGCCGGCATCACCGTGCGCGTGGTCGACCTGCCGACGTCGGGCAACGCGGGCGGCTCCTACTACGGCAACGGCGCCCGCGGCACGAGCCGGTTCGTGATCGACGAGGAGCGCCAGGTCATCGTCGGGGCCACGATCACCGGCTCGGAGGTCGCGGACTTCCTGCACGCGGCGACGATCGCGGTGGTGGGCGAGGTGCCGCTCGGCCGCCTGCGCCACGCCATCCCCGCGTTCCCGACGCGCAGCGAGATCTGGCTGTACCTGTTCAACGAGCTCGGCCTCTAGCCTCGGGGGGAGTTGCGGGGCGAGCCCGCGACCGTCCACGCGGCGCGGGCACCCCCGGCGCGGGATCGTGGCCGCGTGGACATGAAACTCGAGGTAGTGGTGATCCCGGTCGCCGACGTCGACCGCGCCAAGGCGTTCTACACGGGGCTGGGATGGCGGCTCGATGCCGACTTCCCGGCGCCCGACGGGCTGCGGGTGGTCCAGCTGACGCCGCCCGGGTCGGAGGCCTCGGTCATCTTCGGGGACCGGCTCACCACCGCCGCGCCCGGCTCCGCGCAGGGGCTGCACCTCGTCGTGAAGGACATCGAGAAGGCCCGGGCCGAGCTCGCCGAGCGCGGCGTGGACGTCAGCGAGCCGTTCCACGACGCCGGCGGGGTCTTCCATCACGCCGGCACCGAGGGCCGCGTGCCCGGGCCGCATCCGGCCCGCGGCGACTACGGCTCGTTCGCCGCGTTCAGCGACCCGGACGGCAACGGCTGGTTCCTGCAGGAGGTCAGGGTCCGGGCGCCGGGCCGCTGATCCGGTTCGACACCGGCCCCCGCGACCGTACACTCGCCGGATGCTGAGCGATCATGAGCTCGCGGTGACCGCGGCCGAGGCGGGGGGCGCCGTGGTGCGCTCCCGCTTCGGCGACGACCTGGCCCGCGTCGACAAGGGCGACGGGGACTTCGCGACCGCGGCGGACCTGGAGGCCGAGGCCGCGATCCTCGCCGTCCTGCGCGCCGCCCGCCCCGGCGACGCGGTCCTCGGCGAGGAGAGCGGCCACAGCGGACCCGGGTCCACCGGCCGGACCTGGCTCGTGGACCCGCTCTGCGAGGCCGCGGGTTGCGTCGTGACCGACCTGCACGGCCGCCCCGTGAGGCCCGGCCCGGGCGGCCTGATCGCGGCCGCGGACGCCGAGACCCACGCGGCGCTGCTCGCCCTCACGCACGACTAGGTCCCGCTCCCGTACGATCCCGTTTGTGAGCGTCGTGGTGATCGGGGCGGTCAATGCCGACCTCGTCGTGCGCGTGCCCCGGATCGCCCCGCCCGGCTCGACCGTCATCGCCACCGGCTCCGCGACCGGCCACGGCGGCAAGGGCGGCAACCAGGCCTCGGCGGTCGCCCGCCTGGGTGGTGCATGCCGCCTGATCGCCCGCGTAGGACCGGATTTCGACGCCGCCTCACTGTCCTCTGTGGACCTGTCCTATGTTGTGCACGACATCGCCCCGACGGGCCTCGCGGTCGTGCTGGTCGACGACACCGGCGAGAACGCCATCACGGTCGTCCCGGGCGCGAACGCGAACCTCTCCCCCGCCGATGTTCCCGCCCTCAGCGGCGAGGGGGTGCTGCTGGCCAGCCTCGAGGTGCCGCTGGACGCGGTGCTGGCGGCGGCCCGGTGCGGATGGACGTTCGTGCTCAATCCGGCACCGGCCGTACCGTTGCCGCCTGAACTGCTGTCCCTCGTGGACGTGCTGGTGCCGAACGAGCACGAGCTGGCCGTGCTCGGCGCGCCGGAGGACCTGCTGGCCGCGGGCGCGAAGGCCGTGGTCGTCACGCTCGGCGCGGCCGGGTGCCGCATCCACCGCCCGTCCGGCACCGTCGACATCCCCGGCCACCGCGTGGCCACGGTCGACACCACGGGCGCGGGCGACGCCTTCTGCGGGGCGCTGGCGTGGGCCCTGGACGCGGGCCACGACCTCGACGAGGCCGCCCGCCTGGCCTGCGCCGCGGGCGCCCTGGCCACGACGGCTGTGGGCGCGCGAGCCGCCCTCCCCACCGCCGCGGAGCTCAGCGCGCTCCGGTAGCGAGCGGGACGGTGTCGAGCAGGGACCAGTCGTGGCTGATGTCGGCCGCGGCGCGCAACAGCAGCGGCAGATGGTGCTCCAGCAGGTGCTCGACGGTCGTCTCGGCGGCGTGGACGGTCACGTTCATGGCGGCGATCACGCGGCCCTCGCCGTTGCGCAGGGCGGTGGCGACCGAGCGGATGCCGGGCGCGAGGTCCTGGTCCGCGAGGGCCCAGCCCTTCGTGCGGACCTCGCGCAGGGCCGCGTCGAGCTCCTCGCGCGGCGGGAGCCAGCGCGCGGTGATGCCCGAGCGGGTCGGCTCGGCGAGCCGGGCGGTGAGCTCGTCGGGGGTGAGGGCGGACAGGAGGACCTTGCCCATCGAGGTCGCCGGGGCGGGGAAGCGGGTGCCGATGTTGACCGCGAGGGTGACGATCTTCGGTACCGCCACCCGCGCCACATACACGATGTCGGACCCGTCGAGCTGGGCCAGGGACGTCGACTCGCCCGTGGCGGCGACGAGGCGCTCCATGTGCGGGCGGGCCACGTCCCAGACGGACAGGGCGTTGACGTAGGCCATGCCGAGCTCCAGCACCCGGGGGGTGAGCGCGAAACCGCGCTCACCCGCCGAGCGGACGTAGCCGAGCTCCTCCAGGGTGAGCAGGATCCGCCGGACCGTGGGGCGGGCCAGGCCGGTGGCGGTGGCGACCTCGCTGAGGGTCATCACCGGCCGGCCCGGCCGGAAGCAGCGCACCACGTCCAGACCGCGCGCGAGAGCCTCGATGAAGTCCGGTCCCGCTTCGCGTGGCATGAAGACCCTTCCCTATTGCTTCCACTGCGCCGAGCCGGCGTCGTAGTCGGTGTACGTGTATGGATTGTCCATCACCTTGGTTTCCGGGACGTCGGGGTTCATGCCCTTCTCCCACGCATCCCGGCCCATGGTGGCGATGAGGTGCTCGACGGTCGCCTCGACGTCGGCGCGGGCCTTGGCGAGGTCGGCCCCGACGAGGCGGTGCTCGTGCTTCACCACGCGGCCGTCGACCACGACGGTGTGCACGTCGCCGCGCTGGGCCTGGAAGGCGACGTGGCCGTACGGGTTGAGGATCGGGAACATCACGGGGCTGGCGTCGTTCTTGAGCAGTACGACATCCGCCTTCTTGCCCGTCTGGATGCTGCCGATCTTGTCGTCGAGGCCGAGGGCCCGGCTGCCGCCCCGGGTCGCCCAGTCCACGACCTGCTCGGCGCGCAGGTGCACGTGGGTGACGGTCTCGGCGCGATCGTGGGCCACGAGGTGCTCGCGGGACCGGTCGGCGCCGAGGGTGGTGCGCATGGCGGAGAACAGGTCGCCGCTCCACCACACGCTGGTGTCCATCGACAGCGAGACCGGGATGTCGTGGTCGCGCAGGGTCCAGGTGGGCGGGTAGCCCTGCCCGGCGCTCTGCTCGCTCTCGGTCGACACCGAGACGCTGCCCCCGGTCGCGGCGATGCGGTGGTACGAGTCGTGCGTGAGCGTCGCCGCGTGCACGTAGACCGTTTCCGGCGTCATGAACCCGTGCTCGTGCATGAGCCGGATGCCGTCGTCGTTGGTCGCGCCCCACACGCCCGCGTGGGTGGTGACGGGCACGCCGAGGTCGCGGGCCACCTCGAACGCGGCCTTCTCCGGGAACGCCGGGTCGCCGGTGACGTCGAAGGCCATCTGGAAGCCGAGCAGGTCCGAGCCGGTGATGCGGCGGCTGACGAAGTCGCGGAACTCCGGCGCGGCCGACCACTCCCACGGGCCCTGCTGGATGTTGCCGTACGCGAGCACGAACCGGCCCGGCACCGACTCCAGGGCGTCGACGGCCGCGTCCGCGTGCTGGGTGGTCTGCAGGCCGTGCGACCAGTCGACGGTCGTGGTGACGCCGGCGTCGAGGGCCTCCCAGGCCGCGAGCACGTTGCCGGCGTAGATGTCCTGGGGGCGGAAGTGCTTGCCGGACTCCAGGTAGTACCAGACGAAATACTGGGTCAGGGTCCAGTCCGCGCCGTAGCCGCGCATCGCGGTCTGCCACATGTGGCGGTGCGTGTCGACCATGCCCGGCATGAGGATGCCGCCGGACGCGTCGATCTCCTGCGCGCCGGGCGGGGCGGTGAGCCCGACGCCGATCTCGGCGATGCGCTCGTCGACGATCAGGACATCGGTGCCGGGGAGCACGGTGTGGGTGTCGTCCATGGTGAGGACCAGTGCGTTGCGGAAGATGACTGCGCCCATCGCGGGCTCCAATCTCGGACGTCCGTCCGCCTGGCGGGCAGATTGGTTTGGTAGCGACATTCTGTTCCCGGTGATGTACCGTGTCAACGAGTTGCGGACGGTTGTCCGCAGAGCGGACGGAGGCAGCGTGGGACCACTGGACGGGCTGCTCGTCGCGGACTTCTCGCGGATCCTCGCGGGGCCCTACGCGACGATGCTGCTGGCCGACCTCGGCGCCGACGTCATCAAGGTGGAGGGGCCGGGCGGGGATGACACCCGCACGTGGATGCCCCCGATCCGCGACGGCCTCTCCACCTACTATCTCGGCATCAACCGCAACAAGCGGTCGATTGCGCTGGACTTCCGCGATCCGGACGACCTCGCGGCCGCGCAGGCCCTCGCCGCGCGCGCCGACGTGCTCATCGAGAACTTCAGGCCCGGCGGCCTCAAGCGTTTCGGGCTGGACTACGAGACCCTCGCCGAACGCAACGAAAAGCTCGTCTACGCGTCCATCTCCGGCTTCGGCACGGCGGCCGGGGCGTCGCTGCCGGGGTACGACCTCATGGTCCAGGCCATCTCGGGCCTCATGAGCCTGACCGGCGACGCCGACGGGCCGCCGTTCCGGGCCGGCATCTCCGTGTTCGACGTGATGGCCGGGATGCACGCGGGCCTGGGCATCCTCGCCGCGCTGCACCACCGGGCCGGCAGCGGGCGCGGCCAGCACGTCGAGGTCAACCTGCTCTCCTCGGCGCTGTCCGGCCTCGTGAACCACAGCAGCGGCTTCGTCGCCGGCGGCACGGTGCCGTTCCGGATGGGCAACGCGCATCCGAGCCTGTTCCCGTACGAGCCGCTGCCCACCGCCGACGGCGAGCTCATCGTGATCGCGGGCAACGACCCGCAGTTCCGCAAGCTGTGCGGCGTCCTCGGGCTCGAGCACCTGCTCGACGACCCGCGGTTCGCGCACAACCAGGACCGCACCGCCAACCGCGAGGCCCTGCGCCCGCTGCTCGTGGAGGTGCTCGCCACCAAGGGCAAGGACGAGTGGTTCACGCTGCTGACCGCGGCCGGGGTGCCGTGTGCGCCGATCAACACGATCGACGGCGGCGTCGCCTACGCTGAGCATCTCGGGCTCGACCCCGTGGTGGTCACCGGCGGCATCCCCGGCGTGCGCAACCCGATCACGTTCTCGGCGACACCGCCGCGCTACGAGCTGCCACCCCCTTCCCTGGACGAGCACGGCGAGGAGATCCGCCAATGGCTGAAGAGCTGAGCTTCCCCACCGGCATCGGCACGTCCGACGCCGACCGGATCCGGCTGCTGGGCCAGGACCTCGCGGCCGACCTGATGGGCAAGGTCGGCTTCGGCGAGCTGGCCTTCTGGCTGGTGGCCGGCCGCCGCCCCGCGCCGGGTGAGACGCGGGTGTTCGAGGCGGTGCTCGTCGCCCTGGCCGACCACGGGTTCACGCCCACCGCGATCGCCGCGCGCGTCACCTACGCCAGCGCCCCCGAGGCCCTCCAGGGCGCCTTGGCCGCGGGCCTGCTGGGCGGCGGTTCCCGGTTCCTGGGCGTCACCGAGGACTCCGGTCGGTTCCTTTCCGATGTACTGCACGCGCAGGGCGACCTCCCCGGGACCGACGCGGACTGGGACGCACTCGCCGAGCGGGCGGTCCGGGACCAGCGCGCCGCCGGAAAGTTCGTGCCCGGCCTCGGCCACCCCGTGCACAAGGTCCAGGACCCGCGCACCCCGGTGCTCATCGGCATCGCCGACGCCGAGGGCCTGCGCGGCCCCCACCTGCGCCTCTTCGAGGCCATCGGCCGCGTCCACCCCGCGGTCCTCGGCCGCACCCTGCCGCTCAACGGCGCCGGCGTCTGCGGTGCCGCGCTCGCGGACCTCGGCCTGCCGGTGGAGATGCTGCGCGGGTTCGCGCTGCTGGCCCGCGCGGCCGGCCTGCTCGGGCACCTGGCCGAGGAGCGGCGCACGAACCTCGGGCTCGAGATCTACAAGACCGTCGACCGCAACGCGCGGTACACCCCCTAAAGGAAGGAGTCGCCGTGGCCCAGATCGTCGCGGTGATCGCCTCGACGCACCACCCCTTCTACTACAAGGCCAGCACGGCCACCGGCGAGGACCGGCCGCCGTTCGCCGACGAATGGGTGGCGAAGATCCTGCGCTTCCGGGAGACGCTCACCAAGGCCCGCCCGGACGTGCTGGTGATGGTCGGCTCGGACCACTTCCACCAGCTGTGGCTGGACAACATGCCGCAGTTCCTCATCGGCAAGGCGCCGTTCTACGACGCCAACTGGTACAACGAGGAGCGTGAGTTCGGCCTGCCGCGGATGCGGCTCAAGGGGCAGGAGGACCTCTCGGCGTACATGCTGCGGGAGGGCCTCGACGCGGGCTTCGACCTCGCGTTCAGCAACGAGCTGCGCATCGACCACAGCATCACCTGCCCGATCATCACCCTGCGGCCCGAGGCCGACCTGCCGATCGTGCCGGTCTACACGAACATCTTCGCCCCGCCGCTGCCCCAGCCGAAGCGCTTCGTCCAGCTCGGCCAGACGATCCGCGAGCTCGTCGAGTCATGGCCGAGCGACCTGCGCGTGGCCGTCATCGGCACCGGGCACCTTTCGCTGGAGCTGGGTGGCCCGCGCCAGTTCGGCCCGCACGGCCCGGACCCCGAGTTCGACGCCCGCGCCGTGGAGTGGATCGCCAACGGCGACCTCGAGGGGTGCCTGTCGGAGGTGACGCTCGACAGCCTGCACGCGCCGGGCAACGCGACGCACGGGTTCATGGACTTCATGCTCATGATGGGCGTCGCCGGGGCCGGCCGGAAGGCGGACTACGTCGACACCTACGATCTGTTCCACACCATGGAGGCGTACTTCACCTGGTACCCGTCGGGGGTGTCGGCATGAGCAAGTACCTGCTGGACAAGTTCCTCTTCACCGTGGACCGCGACCCGGCGCTGGTCGAGCGCTACCGGACCGAGCCCGCCGAGACGGTCGCGTGGTGGGAGTCCACCATGGCCAACACGCTGCTGAACTGCCACACCGGCGAGGCCTCGACGTGGCAGGCCTTCTCGCCGCAGGAGCGCGCCGCGCTGGCCGGCCACGACTATGTGACGCTGTTCGAGCTCGGCGCGCACCCGTTCCTGACGCTGACGTTGTTCATCGCGATGTTCGAGCGCGACCACCCCGAGCCGCTGGGGTTCCAGAAGGAGTACGCGCTGCGGCTGGCGCACTTCGACCTGCCGTACCCGGACATCGCGACCTGACATGAGGGCCGCCCTGATCCTCCAATGTGGACAGCTGCCGGTCGTGGCCGCGCACGAGCCCCCGCCGTCCGGCGGCGTCCGGGTGGCCGTGACCGCCGCGCCGATCACGCCGCTGGACGTGCTGTGCGCGAGCGGGACGTCGTACTTCGGCGCCCCGCCGGTCCCGTACGTCCCCGGAGTCCAGGGCGTCGGGGCGCTGCCCGACGGCACGCCGGTGTGGTTCGCCACCGACGCCGGCATGCGCCCCGGCGACGGGAGCATGGCGGAGTACTGCCACGTGCCCCCGGCGGACATCGTCGAACTGCCGCCGGACGCCGACCCCGCGCTGGTCGCCGCGCTGGGCCTGTCCGCCGTGGCGGCGTGGCAGTCCCTCACCTCGTGCGGCGACCTGCGCACCGGCGAGCAGGTGCTGGTCCTGGGCGGCGGCGGCATCGTCGGGCAGGCGGCGATCCAGATCGCCCGGCTGCTCGGCGCCCGCCGCGTGGTGGCGGCCTGCCGCTCCTCACGGGCCCGGTCCCGCGCCGCCGCCCTGGGCGCGGACGCCGTGGTGCCCCTGCTCGACGACGACACCGTGCCCGACCTGGCCGCGCGGCTGCGCCCGGCGCTGGACGGCCCGCTGGACCTGGTGCTGGACCCGCTGTTCGGCGTCCCGGCCGCGGCGGCGTTGCAGGTGCTGCGCCCGGGCGGCCGCCTGGTCAACCTGGGCGGCTCGGCCGCCCCGACGGCCCCCTTCGACTCGGCCACGCTGCGCAGCGGCTCGCTGCGGATTCTGGGCTACACGAACAACTCCCTGACGAAGCCGGAGCGGGCGGAGACGATGCGCACGATCGCGGCCCACGCCGCGGCGGGCCGCCTGACCGTCTCGTACGAGGCCGTCCCGTTGTCCGACGTGTCGGCCGCCTGGCAGACCCAGTCCACGGGCTCGGCCACCTCACGCCTGGTCCTGCTCCTGCGCTGACAGCAGCGAGGCCGCGAGCTCCGGAATGAGCTTGCGGGCAAGCTCCGGCGGCAGCGCGCGCATCGCCCGGCCCTCGGGGGTTTCGCGGATCTTGCCCGCGTACCCTCCGTCGAGCACGGCCTCCAGGCGGACCATGACATCCCAGAACTCGTCCGAGAAGATCCGCTTGACCTGGATCGCGTGCCGCATCGCCAGCATCGCGACGGCCTCGTCCAAGCGCTTGCCGCGAAGGTTCAGCACATCGTTGGCCGTCGCGGCGTCGAGACTCGCGCCGTGCCGGGCCGCCGCACTCAGCGCGAGGCCGTGCAGCGTGCCGGGAATGCGGCTCACGTCGGTGAGGATCGCGAGGCTTTCCGGGGAGGCGTAACCGCGCAGCAGCATCTCCGTCAGAGCGCGGGCCATCGCCGGGCCGGGCTGGTCCATGGGACTCGTGCTGTCGAACAGCACGGTGCGCCCCACGGCGAGCTGCATCGCCCGGGCCTCGGCCAGAGCGGCGATCTCCACCATGTCCTCCCAGTAGCCGGCGGACGGGCGCCACGCCGCCGTCGGCCGGTCGCCGTCCACCACCTGCAGGGCGCTGATGAACGCGCCCCATCCGGCGGAGGGCTTCAGCACGGCGTCCCACAGGCGGACCTGGTTGGCCCACGACAAGCGGACGTCGGCGTGCGGCGGGCACAGGCGGGCGACCTCCACCGGCTCGTCGGCCATGGCCAGCCGCAGGGACACGATGTTGGCCGCGTAGGTCGCGATGCGCTGGACGGCCACCCGGCTCGACGGGGCATAGGCGGCGTGGCGGCCCGGGCCCCAGCGGTCCTGCACGATGGTCGCGATGTGCTCCAGCACCCCGGCGACGGCCGCGTCGCCGCGGGCCTGCTCGGCGAAGAGGTCGAGGGCGCGGGAGCCGTACCCCGCCAGCAGCCGCTGGGACAGCAGCGCGAACAGCAGGTCGTCGTCCCAGGACTGCGACGCCGTGCGCACGGCTCGGGCGGCGGCCGCGTCCCGCAGCAGCTCCACGGTGTGGAAGGCGACCAGATAGTCGGCGAACATGGCGTGCAGGAACTCGTAGCTGCGGCCGCCGATGCCGCCCTCGGCCTCGGCCGCGGCGACGAAGAAGAAGCGGCCGATGATGCGGCGCGCCGGGTCGAGGGGGCGGGCCAGGTCGCGCGGCCGGGCCTCGGTGACCGGGATCGGGCCCGGGAGGGCCAGCAGGTCGGCCTCGAGGTCGCGCTCGGAGAGGTGCTGGCGGCCGCGGTTGAGCATGCCGAAGGCGACCAGGCCGAGCTTCCACAGCTCCGCCTCGCGTCGCTCGTCCTCGGCGAGGCCGGACCCCTGGTTGTCGGGCCGGGCCAGCTCGCGGCGGATGTAGTCGTCGAGGAGCATGCGGTAGAGCCCGGCGGACGTACCGTCGGCGGGCAGCTCCCGCTCCGCGGCCACGATCGCCAGGAGCAGCAGGAGCAGCGGCTGCCGGGCCAGGTCGCCGTAGCCCCGCAGCGCGCCGGCCGCGACCGGGCGCACGTGACCGGCCGCGACGCCGGGCTCGTTCGCCTCGGCCCAGCGCTCGGCCCAGGCGTCGATCTGCTCGTCGGTGAACTCCTCCAGCCGCACCACGAGACAGCCCTCGGGGATCGCGGCCAGGTCGGCGACGAGCGTCCGGGAGGTGACGATGACGGCGACCGGGCCGTCGACGGCCGCCTCGGTCCTCTGGAAGTCCATCACGTTGCGCAGGTAGCGCGACTCGGTGGCCCCGGTGGCCTGCATCAGCTCGTCGAGGCCGTCGATCAGCACGACCCGGACCGCGGGGCCGCTCGACTCGCACAGCGTGCGCCACTCGACCTGGTCGTGGGTGGTTTCGCGCAGGACGTCGTCGATCTGGCGGTACACGCCGGCCGTCGGGTCGGGAACGTCGCGCAGCGGCACCCGGACGGTGACGAACGCGTCGAGCCGCGCGGCGCAGACCTTCGTGAACAGGCTCTTGCCGCTGCCCGGGTGGCCGAGCACGACCATCGGCCGCTCGGCCGCGGCGGGCGACACGACGTGGGCCGCGACGAACCCGGCGAGGTCGGACCCCAGGGGCTGCCGGCCCCACCAGTCCTCGTGGGCGGGCAGCGACGCCGGGCCCATGACCGCCCAGCGGAACTCCGGCTCGATGTACCCGCGCTCGACGCTCGGCACCCGCACGGCCGTGACATCGCCGGTCGCCTCCTCGAGATCGACGATGGGAGCGGCGAGGACGGCGCGATGGAGGCCGCGCAGCGCCGGGCGGGCGGCCTTGGCCGGGGCGGCGAGGAACCGGGTCAGCTCCTCGATCCGCCCGAGCGCGTTCTGCTCGGCGAGGTGCTCGCCGAACTCCGCCCAGATCCGGAACTCCGGAACCTCCGCGGCGAGGCCGAGGTAGTCGGCGCGGTACCGCCGAACCGCAAGTTCGACGACGTCCCCTGTGACGGTGGAACCGCTTCCCGGGGAGAACGCCCTGAGTCCGGCGAAGAAGGTGCGGCACCGGCCGGCCAGGTCCACGTAGTACGGCCTGATCCCGGCTTCCAGGTTCGCCTCGAAGCCACGACCGGACCACGGCAGGTCGATGGGCGTCCACAACACCCCGTCGACAGCGCGCCGCAGCAGCCCGTGATGGGTCGAGTTCGCGCTCAGGCGCTCGATGTCGGCCTCGGTCAGCTCCAGCTCGTCGTACATCGGGCCGAGCACATCGCGCAGGGCGGCGAAGAACGCGCCGACCGTCAGGGCCGCGTGTGTGGCCGCGAGCAGCTCGTGCCGCTGCCGGCCCGACGACTTGCGCAGCTTCGCGCGGCCCTTCTGCACCAGCTCGTCGAGCCGGACGACGAGCTCGTTCTTCTGGTCGACCCAGCCCCACGCCGCGAGCAGCCACGGCTGGCCCGTGGCCACGCCGATCGGTCCCGCGGCGAGGACCCCGGCGCCGAGCAGCTTGTCGAGTATCTTGATCGTCGCCGAACGCTTACCCAGCAGGATCTCGCGCGCATCGCCCAGGGTGTCCGCGGAGCGGGTCATGCCGCTCGATCCTAGCCGTCCGGGAGCCGGACTCCATGGGCCTGCCGGTTGAAATCGCCGGCCCATGACGTCCACTGTGGACCTAATTGGGCGGTGGGTCAGCGCGCACGCCCTGGACGGTCAGGGTCACGCCGCCCAGGGTGATCACGTCGCCGGGGTTCACGGCCACCGGCTCGGTCACCGGGCGGTCGTTGAGCCGCGTGCCGTTCGTCGAGCCGAGGTCCGTCAGCACCACCATCCGGCCGTCGTACCGCAGCGCCGCGTGCCGCCGCGACACGCCCTCGTCGCGCACGCGCAGGTCGACCTGGCGGCCGCGGCCGATGACGGTCTCGCCGGCCTGGACCGTGTACCGCCGGCCGTCGTCGATGAGCAGCATGACCCCGCGCCCGGCCTCGTCCTCGCGGCGGGTCCGGGCCTTGCGCACGTCAGCGATGATCTTGAACGAGCCCGGCGGGACGGTGTCGTCGGGCTGCAGCTCCACGACCACCTCGTCGGCGATGCCCCAGCGCTGCTCGGCCAGGAACTCGGCCTGCGCGCGGGCCAGCGGCCCCGCGAACTGCGCCACCTGCGCGTGGTCGCCGGGCGCGACGAGCACGAGGTAGCTGTTGGGCGCCAGCGTCTGCTCGCCGACCTCCGCCTCGCGGTGCATCGCCTCCAGGATCGCCGTCCGCTGCGGCAGACTCATGCGGGGCAGCGTACCCGAGCCCGCAAATGCTCACGTTCCGTAGGCGTCACGGGTCAGCGCGATCAGGTCGTCGAGGTGAGCGGGCGGGTCGTCGCGCCACCAGGCGAGCCGGACCTCGATCGGCGGCGCGTCGCTCATCCGGCGGTACGCCACGCCGGGGCGCGGGTTCTGGTGCGCCGTCGCCTCCGAGGTCACGCCGACGGCCTGGTTCGCCGCGATGAGCGTGAGCCACTCGTCCGTGCCCCGCGTCGGGCGCACCGACGCCGGCCCCGCACCCTCCGGCCACAGGCCGAGACTCGTCGTGCCCGTTCGATCGTCGATCGCCATCGTGTACCGCGTGAGGTCGGCCAGCCGCACCGTCCGCTTGCGCGCCAGGGTGTGCTCGGTGGCCACGGCCGCGCAGCGGTGCTCGAATCCGACCCCGGCCGTCGCGAACCGCGGATCCTCCAGCGCCCGGCGGACCACGGCGACGTCGGCGGTACCGTCGGTCAGCCCGGCGGCGAGGCTGTTGTGCTGGACGAACACCAGCGGGACACCCGGATGCAGCCCGGACCAGGCCCGCTGGATGCGGCGCGTGTGCCGGCCCATCGCCGCCCAGGCGTAGCCCACCCGCAGCTCGGTGCGCGAGCGCTCGACGACCCGCCGCAGGTGCGCGACCTCGTCCAGCACCGCCCGGGCGCGGGTCAGCACCTGGGTGCCCGTCGCGGTCAGGCGCACGTGCCGGGTCGTGCGGTGCAGCAGCCGCGCGCCGAGCGCCGCCTCGAGCGCGGCCACGGACCGCGACACCGCCGCCTGCGACAGCCCGAGCGCCCCGGCCGCGTCGGTGAAGGTGCCGGTCTCGACGACGGCGACGAACGCGCGTAGCTGCCGCAGCTCCAGATCCATGCGTACAGCGTATGAATGGCACATCGCACGCATTTCCGCGGGCCCGCTCCCCCGGCCCAGAATCGTGGTCGTGAGCAGGCTGAACCTCGGCACCGGCGGCGCCCTCGCGACCATGTTCGCCAGCGCGGCCGGCAACCAGGCGGGCGCCGCCCTCGGCGCGCGCGCCTTCCCCGCGATCGGGCCCGCGGGCGTCGTCGCGGTCCGTCAGCTCGTGGCGGCCGCGGTGCTCCTGCCCGTGGCCCGGCCCAACCTGCGGCGCCTGACCTGGTCGCAGTGGTGGCCGGCGCTGCTGCTCGGGCTGGTCTTCGCGACGATGAACATCAGCCTGTACACCGCGGTCGACCGCATCGGCCTCGGGCTCGCGGTCACCCTCGAGTTCCTGGGCCCGCTCGCGGTCGCGCTGTGCGGCTCGCGCACGCCGATCGACCTGCTGTGCGCGATCGTCGCGGGGATCGGCGTCTACGTGCTCGTCCTGCCCGGCCCGAGCACCGACATCGCCGGGCTCGGCCTGGGCCTGCTCGCCGGGGCGTGCTGGGCCGCGTACATCCTGCTCAACCGGCTCGTCGGCGCGCGCCTGCCCGGCCTGCAGGGCCCCGCGGTGGGCACGACGGCCGCGGCGGTGCTCTACCTGCCGGTCGCCGTCGTCCTGACCGTGCAGGGCCGCTTCACCGCGGCCGGGCTGCTCTACGCGCTCGGCGCCGGCGTGCTGTGCTCGGTCGTGCCGTACGCCGCGGACGTCATCGCCCTGCGCCGCGTGCCGCCGCGCTTCTTCGGGCTGCTGCAGAGCGTGCACCCGGTGTTCGCGGCGCTCGCGGGCGCGACGATCCTGGGCCAGGTCCCCGCCGCGCACGTCTGGGCCGGCATCGTGATCGTGGTGGGCACGAACATGGCGGCCGTGGCGGTCGCCGGCGCCCGCGCGGCATCGGCGCGCGCGACCGCCGTCGCCCTTCCCGAGCCGGGGATCGCCCTGTAGCCCTCAGCGCCCGTCCCCGTCCCCGTCCCCGGCCCCGTCCCCGGCCTCGCGCCCGTGGTCGTGGTGCTCCTCGATCTCGTGCTCGTGCCGCTCGCCCCGCCGGCGGAACAGGGCGAAGCCGGGGATGCCGACGATCGCCTGGCGCAGGTCACGGGTGACGTTCAGCAGCTCGTGGATGTCGGGGCCGACCCGGTCCAGGGTGGCGAGGATCGGCAGGATGTCGGTGTTGAGGTGGTGGGCGAGCCGCGGCAGGTCGTCCACCATGCGGATCGCCGCGTCGACCTCGTCGGGCGAGAGGTTCTCGATGAACCGGCGCAGCGCCGGCTCGTACGCGCCGAGCAGCTCCTCCGCGGTGCCCGCCGCGCGCGCGGCCTGCGCGACGACGGCGTCCGCGTTCGTGGCCGTCTGCTCCGCCTGCGCGACGATCGCGTCGGCGCTCGTGGCCGTCTCGCCGGCCTGCTTGACGAGGGCATCGGCGCTCGTGGCCGTCTGCGCGGCCTGGGCGACGAGCGCGTCGGCGCCCGAAGCGATCTGCCGCGCCTGGCCGATGACCGCATCCGCAGTCGCGGCCGTCTCACCGGCCCGCACCACAAGTGCGTCGGCGCCCGAAGCGATCTGCCGCGCCTGGCCAATGACCGCATCCGCGCTCGCGGCCGTCTCACCGGCCCGCACCACGAGCGCGTCGGCGCTCGTGGCCGTCTGGGAGGCCTGCGCCACGATCCGGCCCGACTGGTCGATCAGGCCCGCGGCCGAGGCGGTCAGCGCCCGAATCTGGCCGATCGCCTCGTCGGCCGCGTCGAGCGTCGCGGTGGCGCGGGCCAGGAGCAGCTCGGCGCCGCCGACCAGGCGCACCACCCGCCCGGGCAGCGCGACGACGGCCGCGGCGGTTCCCGCGGCGGTGCCCGCGGCGGACACGGCCAGGTCGACGACTTGCGACAAACGCGGCAGGGGCATACCTCCATCTTGCCCACTGCGAGCCCTTGGAATGCAGGTCTAGCATCGCCGGGGTGAGCTTTGAGGTGCAGGCGGACGCCTACGGGCGGTTCATGGGGCGGTATTCGGTTCCCCTCGCGACGCGTTTCGCCGATCTCGTGGGCGTCTCGCCGGGTCAGCGCGCGCTCGATGTCGGCTGCGGCACCGGGGCGCTCACGGCCGAGCTCGTGCAACGGCTCGGGGCCGCGTCCGTGTCCGCCGTCGATCCGTCCGAGTCGTTCGTGGCCACGGCGCGCGAGCGCTTCCCCGACGCCGATGTGCGCGGCGGGGCGGCGGAGCGGCTGCCCTTCGCCGACGGGACCTTCGACCTCGCGCTCGCCCAGCTCGTCGTGCACTTCATGGCCGACCCCGTCGCCGGGCTGCGCGAGATGGCCAGGGTCGCCCGGCCCGGTGGCCTCGTGGCCGCGTGCGTGTGGGACCACGCGGGCGGCGCCGGCCCGCTGGCCGTGTTCTGGCGCGCCGCGCTGGAGCTCGACCCGGCCGCCCGCGACGAGTCCGGCCTCGCCGGCGCGCGCGAGGGCCACCTGGCCGAGCTCTTCACCGCGGCCGGCCTGCGAGACCTCGAGCCGGCCGAGCTGACGGTGCGCACGACCTTCGCCGGCTTCGCCGAGTGGTGGGAGCCGTTCACGCTGGGTGTAGGGCCGGCCGGCGACTACGTGCGCACGCTGGACGAGCCGCGCCGCGACGCCCTGCGCGAGCGCTGCGCCGCGCTGCTGCCCGCGACCGGCCCGATCGAGGTCACCGCGATGGCGTGGACGGTCCTCGGCCGCACGGTTTCGCCGCTCTGAGGGCGGGTAGCGCACCGTCCGTGACGATCTTTCCCGTGGGCGGTCTCGACCTGACGGCCGCCGGAAGGTTCAGGGCCGGGCACCTGGACGCCGACGGCGAGGCGAAGCTGGCCGGGCAGGTGGCGTACCTCGTCGGACAGTTCGAGCCGCCGTGCACGCCCGTCGCCTCCGGCCTGCGGCACATCATGGAGCACGTCGGCGGCGACGAGGCGCTGCTCGCGTGGCTCGACCAGTTCCCCGGCCGGCCCCGGCTCGTGACCCGGGCGCTCGAGCTCGTGGGGCTGCTGGACCGCTACGGCGACTGCCGCCCGCTCGTCGCCGCCCTCCGCCAGCGCCGCGTCCACACCCCGGACCCGCCGGCGCTCGCCGAGCGCCTCCCGCCCGAGACCGACGAGTCCACGCTGTCCAGCCTCGGCGGCGAGATCAAGGCCCGCCTCGGCGACGACGACCCGACCGAGGCGGCGCACCTGGCGCTGGACGCGGCGCGGCTGCTGGCCGACCTCGCCCCCGCCCTGCACGTCGTGCCGGGCCTCGGCGACTTCGAACGGCTCGCCGTCGAGTCGGTGCGGGCGCTGGAGACCGTGCAGCTGTGAGGCTTGAAGACTCTTAGAAGTCCGCCGTGTGGTCCCGCGCCCACTGGGCGAACGACACCGGGCGGCGCCCGGTCACGCGCGTGAAGGTGCCGGTCACCGGCGAGCCGCCCGGCTCCAGGGCGTGCTCCACGAATTCGAGGATCGCCGCGGCCGTCGCGGCGTCCGTGAACGTCGCGAACGCCTCCTGCGCCGCGGCCGGGGTCAGCTCCTCGAGGCGGATCGGGCGGCCGACGGCGGCGGCGATCGCGCGGACCTGCTCGTGCTGGGTCAGCGCGTCCGGGCCGGTGAGCAGGTCGCTCACGCCGGGCGTGGACGGGTCGCGCAGGGCCGCGACGGCGACCGCGGCGATGTCGCGCTCGTGGATCGGGGCCGTCGCCGCGGCCGGGTGCGCCACGCGCACGACGCCCTCCGCGCGGATCGAGCGCGCCCAGGCCAGGGCGTTGTTCGCGAGCACCAGCGGGCGGATCGGGACGCAGCCGGGCAGGGCCGCCTCGACCTCGCGGTGCTCCCGCGCGATGGCGTTGGCCGCGGTCCAGGGCAGCAGCACGCTGCCCGAGGAGAGCAGGACCACGTGTTCGACGCCGGCCGCGGCCACCGCGGCGGCGAAGGGGGCCGGGTCCGCGGGCAGGGCGTAGACGAAGACGCGGCGCACTCCGTCCAGCGCGGGCCCCAGCGTCTCGGGGCGGGTGAGGTCGGCCCGCACGACCGGTACACCGGCCGGAATGTCGCCGGCCGTGGACAGGTCGCGCACGGTGGCGCGGACGGGATCGCCGGCGGTGCGGAGCTGGTCGAGCACGTGGCGGCCGATGGAGCCCCGGGCGCCGATCACCAAGGTCGTCATGGGTACGATCGTGGCGCGGCGACGGCTCAGCACCACGTCACTGGGGTTCGAATGGCGAGATCCGACCTTGACGAGCTCGATCTGCTCATTCTCCACGCGCTGCAGCTGGACGGGCGGGCGTCGTTCACGCGCCTCGGCGAGGTGCTCGGGGTCTCCGACCAGACCGTCGCGCGGCGGTTCGCGCGGATGCGGGCCGAGGGGCGCGTGCGCGTCACCGGGCGGACCGACCCCGAGCGGGTCGGCGAGGTGTCGTGGTTCGTGCGCATCCAGTGCGTGCCGAGCGTGGCGGTCACCGTCGGGCGGGCGCTCGCGCGGCGGCCGGACACGTCGTGGGTGAAGCTGACCTCGGGCGGCACCGAGATCGTGGGCGTGGTCCGCGCGGCGTCCGAGCGCGACTCGGGGGCGCTGCTGCTCGAGCAGCTGCCGAAGACGCCCAACGTCACCGGGGTCACCGCGAACTGCCTGCTGCACGTGTACTTCGGCGGCCCGCAGAGCCTCATCGACGTCCTCAGCCCGCAGCAGGTCGCGGCGCTGCGGATGCCGGAGCCGCCGCCCGGCGCGCGGGTCGAGCTCTCCGGCGATGACCGCAGGCTGCTGGAACTGCTCGCGGCCGACGGGCGGATGGGGTTCACCGAGCTGGCCGCGGCCACCGGCCGGCCGCACACCACCCTGCGCCGGAGGGTGCACGAACTGCGGGAGTGCGGCGCGCTGTACTTCGACCACGGCCCCGGTGATCCAGACCCTCAAAAGCCTGTGAGCAGGTCCGCCGGCGCGCCGCTGGTCCAGCCGGGCTCGATCACGGCCAGGGCGTCGGCGCCGGCCGCGGCGCGCAGACTGGCCGGGCGCGCGTCGTTGACCAGCAGCGCGTGCGCGCCCTCCAGGCTCACCGGCGCGAGCCGGACGCCGTCGGACGGCACGCGGGCGGCGCCGCGCACCGGGAGCCGCACGAGGGGTGCCCCGGCGGTGCCGGTCATCGTCTCCAGCAGCGGCCGCAGGAGCGTGAGCGCGGCGACGAGCCCGGCGAACGGGTTGCCGGGCAGCCCGACGACCCACGGCCCCTCCGGGATGCGGGCGAGCAGCTGCGGGTGGCCGGGGCGGCAGCGAACCCCGTCGACGTGCCAGGCCGCGCCGAGCCCGGCCAGCACCCGGTGCAGGTGATCGGCGGCGCCCACGGAGGAGGAGCCGGTCACGACGAGCACGTCGTCCCCGGCCGCGGCGGCGATCGCGTCCCGCAGGGCGGCGCGGTCGTCGGGCACGAGGACGCTGCCGGCGAGCACTCCCCCGGCGTCGGCGACGAGCGCGGCGATCGAGGGGCCGAACGCGTCGCGCACGAATCCGGGGCCGGGCACCCCGCGGCGCACGATCTCGTCGCCGGTCACGACGAGCCGGACGCGCGGGTGGCGGTACACCGTGAGGACATCGGCCCCGGCCTGCGCCGCCGCCCCGAGGACCGCCGCGGTGACCCGGCGGCCGGCCGGCACGACGAGGTCGCCCGGCACCGCGTCCTCGCCCGCGCGCCGGATGTGCTGGCCCGGGCGGCAGGGGCCGGCGAGGCGCTCGCCGTCGCGGAAGCACCGCTCGTAGGGCAGGACCGCGTCGGCCCTGTCCGGCACCGGCGCCCCGGTGGCGATCTCGACCGCCGTGCCCGGGGCGAGCGTGCTGCCGGGGGACGCGCCGGCCAGGCTGCGGCCGGCCACGGCCCACGGCCCGGGCCCGCGGACCGCGTAGCCGTCCATCGCGGCGGTGTCGCAGCCGGGCTGCGCCGCCCGCGCGAGGACCGGCTCGGCCAGCACCCGGCCCGCGGCCTCGCCGAGCGGGACGCGCTGCGGCTCCAGCCTGGTGGGCAGGCGGCGGGCGGTGGCGAAGGCGTCGCGCCACGACAGGTCGGCGACGCGGTCGGCGCCGGCCCGGATCGCGTGCGTGGTCACTGGACCCGCTCCCAGCCGCGCCGCACGGGCCGGGTGCCGAGCTGGCGGTCGCGGCTGCGGTACACGATGTAGGGCCGGGTCAGGTAGCCCAGCGGCGCGGAGAACACGTGCACGAGCCGGCTGAAGGGCCAGAACGCGAACAGCGTGAAGGCGGCCAGGCCGTGCAGCCGGAACCCGATCGGCGCCTTCGCCATCAGCTCCGGGTCCGGGTGCAGGTAGAAGATGGACCGGAACCAGGGCGAGACGGTCTGCCGGTAGTCGTGCGGGTGCCCGGTCAGGTTGCCCAGCACCGTGGTGCCGAGGCCGAGCACGATGGTGCCGATCAGCAGCACGTACATGATCTTGTCGTTCACGGTCGTGGCCGAGAACACCGGGCCGACCGTCCGGCGGCGGTACACGAGGATCGCGGCGCCGGCGAGCGTCATGATCCCGGCGACGGTGCCGAGCCCGACCGCGACGGCGTGGTAGGCGGTCTCGCTCACGCCCGCCGCCTCCGTCCACGACTCCGGGATGATCAGGCCGCCGACGTGGCCGAGCGCGACGAGCAGGATGCCGAAGTGGAACAGCGGGCTGCCCAGGCGCAGGAGCCGGCGCTCGTAGAGCTGGGAGGACCGGGTGGTCCAGCCGAACTTGTCGTAGCGGTAGCGCCAGACGTGCCCGACCACGAACACGGTGATGGCCACGTACGGCACGACGACGAAGAGCAGCACGTTCATCGCGACACTCCATAAGCGGCGAGGCCGACCTGTTCGGCCGGCGGACCCTGGGCGGCGAGCCGCGCGACGGCGACGTGGTGATCGCCGTGCAGCGGGGGCAGCGTCGCCGAGACGGAGTCGAGCACGTCGGCCCACGGCGAGCGGGCGTCGTGCAGCGCCGCGCGCAGCAGCTCGAGGCCGGCCCGGTGCTCACCGAGCAGGACGGCGCCGGCGTCGGGCTCGGCGGCGGCGTACTCGAGCACGACCGCGAGGTGGTCGGGCAGTTCCTCGTCGGTGAGGCGCAGCCCGGCCTCGGCGTAGGCCTGCTTGAGCCGCAGCAGCGCCATGCCGCGGTTGCGGGTGTCGCCGTGCGCGTAGTAGGTGAGGAACAGGCAGCAGCGCTTGCGATGGTCGAAGGTGGCCACGTAGTCGACGGCCAGCTGCGGCAGCGGCGTGCGCTCCACGTGGTCGAGGAACCGCAGCAGCGGCGCCCCGACGGGCCCCTCGAGCGCGCCGGCGACCTTGCGCAGCAGCCCCAGCCGGTCGGCGAGCCGTTCGTCGGGGTAGTCCAGCAGCAGGGACTGGGCCTGCCAGGCGGGGTTCACCGCTCGCTCCGATCCGGGAAGAGGCCCGCGGGGCGGCCCTTGCCGTCCCAGTTGAGCAGGTTGACCCGCCGCGCCTTGTCGGCCGGGTCGACGATGGTGTCGCTGGTCTGCCTGTCGCGCAGCATCACGAAGTTCTCGACCGCGATCGGGGCCGGGCCGCCGGAGGACTCGCCGAACGGGCCGGAACCGCCCATCCCCGGGCTGCCCTCGTAGTCCAGCGAGCACTCGGTCGCCAGCTCCTCCAGCGCGTGTGCCTGCTCCGCGTGGGCGGGCGGGATCACATAGCGTTCGTCGTACTTCGCCAGGGCCAGCAGCCGGTACATGCCGTAGATCTGCTCGCCGGTCATCCCCACCGCCGAGGCGATCGACTCGTCCGCGTCACGGCCGAGGTTGATGTCGCGCATGTACGAGCGCATCGCGGCGAGGCGGCGCAGGGCCGCGTCGACCGGGGCCGGGTCGCCCGCGGTGAACAGCTGGGCCAGGTACTCGACCGGGATGCGCAGGGCCTCGATCGCGGCGAAGAGGTTGCCGCGGTCCTCGGCGTCGTGGCCGGTGTCGCGGACCACGTCGACGACCGGCGACAGCGGCGGGATGTACCAGACCATCGGCATGGTGCGGTACTCCGGGTGCAGCGGCAGCGCCACCTTGAACCGGTTGATGAGCGCGTACACGGGCGAGCGCCGGGCCGCCTCGATCCAGTCGTGCGGGATGCCGGCCCGCTCGGCGGCGGCCGCGACCTGCGGGTCGTTCGGGTCCAGGAAGACCTTGCGCTGGGCCTCGTAGAGGTCGTGCTCGTCCGCCACGGACGCGGCCTCGAGGACCGCGTCGGCGTCGTAGAGCATGAGGCCGATGTAGCGCAGCCGGCCGACGCACGTCTCCGAGCACACCGTGGGGATGCCGACCTCGATGCGGGGGAAGCAGAACGTGCACTTCTCGGCCTTGCCGGTGCGGTGGTTGAAGTACACCTTCTTGTACGGGCACCCGGACACGCACATCCGCCAGCCCCGGCAGCGGTCCTGGTCGACGAGGACGATGCCGTCCTCCTCGCGCTTGTAGATCGCCCCGGACGGGCAGGAGGCGGCGCAACTCGGGTTGAGGCAGTGCTCGCAGATGCGGGGCAGGTAGAACATGAAGGTCTGCTCGAACTCGAACTTCACCTTGTCGGCGATGCCCTTGAGCATCACGTCCTTGTCGCCGTGGTCGGGTGCCCCGGCCAGGTTGTCGTCCCAGTTGGCCGACCAGGAGATCTTCATGTCCTGGCCGGAGAGCAGCGACCTGGGCCGGGCGACCGGGGTGTGCTCCTGCAGCGGCGCGTTCGTGAGCGTCTCGTAGTCGTAGGTCCAGGGCTCGTAGTAGTCGTCGATCGCGGGCATCTTCGGGTTGGAGAAGATGGTGAGCAGCTTCTTGAACCGGCCGCCGCCCTTGAGTGCCAGCCGGCCGCGCCGGTTGAGCGTCCAGCCGCCCTTCCACGTCTCCTGGTCCTCGTACCGCCGCGGATAGCCCTGCCCGGGCCGCGTCTCGACGTTGTTGAACCAGACGTACTCGGTGCCGCTGCGGTTGGTCCACGCCTGCTTGCACGTGACCGAGCAGGTATGGCAGCCGATGCACTTGTCGAGGTTCATCACCATCGCCATCTGCGCCATCACGCGCATGTCAGTACTCCACATCCTGCGAGCGGCGGCGGATGACCGTCACCTCGTCGCGCTGGTTGCCGGTCGGCCCGAGGTAGTTGAAGGCGAACGACAGCTGCGCGTAGCCGCCCGCGAGGTGCGTGGGCTTGATGAGCAGCCGGGTCAGCGAGTTGTGGATGCCGCCGCGGCGGCCGTTGGTCTCGGTGCGGGGCACGTCGATGAGCCGGTCCTGGGCGTGGTGCATGTAGACGGTGCCCTCGGGCATCCGGTGCGACACGATCGCGCGGGCGACCACGACGCCGTTGCGGTTCACCGCCTCGATCCAGTCGTTGTCGCGCACGCCGATCTTCGCCGCGTCCTCTTTGGACATCCAGATGCTCTGCCCGCCCCGGGACAGCGAGAGCATGAAGAGGTTGTCCTGGTACTCGGAGTGGATCGACCACTTGTTGTGCGGGGTGAGGTACCGCACCGCGATGCCGAGCTCGCCCCGCTCGCCGACGGAGGGCTCGCCGAACAGGGCGTGCATGTTCAGCGGCGGGCGGTACGTCGGCATCCACTCCCCGAGCTCGGCCACCCAGTCGTGGTCGAGGTAGAAGTGCTGCCGCCCGGTGAGCGTGTGCCACGGCTTGAGGCGCTCGACGTTGATGACGAACGGGGAGTACCGCCGCCCGCCCGACTCCGAGCCGGACCACTCCGGGGACGTGATGACCGGCGTCGGGCGGGACTGGGTGTCCGCGAACGTGATCTGCTTGCCCTCGTGCTCGGCCGAGAGGTCCGCCAGCCGCATGCCGGTCTGCCGCTCCAGCTGGCGGAAGCCCTGGGTCGCGAGGTGGCCGTTGGTGGTGCCGGACAGGGCCAGGATCGCCTCGCACGCCTGGACGTCCCGGGCGATCGAGGGCCGCCCGTTGGGCGCGACGCCGTTCTTGTGCCGGAGGTACTCCAGCTCGCGCTCGACCCGGAACGTGACGCCCTTCGTCGTCGCGCCGAGCGTGTCCAGCAGCGGCCCGAGGGACGCCATCTTGTCGGCGATCGCCGCGTAGTCCCGCTCCACCGGGATCAGCTTCGGCATGGTGCGGCCCGGGATCGGCTCGCACTCGCCCGCCTTCCAGTCCACGGCCCGGCCGTGCGGGTAGGCCAGCTCGTCCGGGGTGTCGTGCAGCAGCGGGGCGGCGACGACGTCGGTGCGGGTGCCGAGCCGGTCGGCGGCCAGGGTGCTGAACGCGCGGGCGATGGCCATGAACGCGTCCCAGTCGGTGCGGGTCTGCCAGGGCGGGGCGATGGCCGGGTTGAACGAGTGCACGAAGGGGTGCATGTCGGTGGTGTTGAGGTCGTGCTTCTCGTACCACGTCGCGGCGGGCAGCACCACGTCGGAGTACACCGTCGTCGACGTCATGCGGAAGTCCAGCGACAGCAGCAGGTCCAGCTTCCCGGCCGGGGCCTGCTCCCGCCACACGACATCGCGCGGGCGGGCGCCCGGCGGGGCCTCGGTGGCGCGCACGGCGTGGTCGGTGCCGAGCAGGTGGCGCAGGAAGTACTCGTTGCCCTTGGCCGAGGAGCCGAGCAGGTTCGCCCGCCAGACGGTCAGCACGCGGGGGAAGTTCTCCGGCGCGTCCGGGTCCTCGCAGGCGAAGCGGAGCCGGCCGGCCTTGAGCTCGGCGACGATGTGCTCGGCCACCGGGACCCCGGCCGCGGCCGCCTCGCCGGCGAGGTCGAGCGGGTTGCGGTCGAACTGCGGGAACGACGGCATCCAGCCCATGCGCGCGGAGGCGGCGATGAGGTCGGCGGTGGTCTTGCCCGCGAAGAGCCCCTTGGAGCTCGAGCCCGTCAGCGTCGCGGCGGAGAACGGGTCGTAGCGGTACTGGTCCGTGTGCAGGTACCAGTACGCCGTCTGAATCATCTGGCGGCCCGGGCGCGACCAGTCGGCGGCGGTACCCAGGACGCTGTAGCCGGTGATCGGGCGCACCTTCTCCTGGCCGACGTAGTGGGCCCAGCCGCCGCCGTTGACGCCCTGGCAGCCGGTCAGCGTCGTGAGGGTCAGGAACGAGCGGTAGATGGTGTCGGAGTGGAACCAGTGGTTGGTGCCCGCCCCCATGATGATCATCGAGCGGCCCTTCGACTCCTCCGCGTTGGCGGCGAACTCGCGGGCGACACGGGCCGCGGCGGCCGCGGGCACGCCGGTGATCGTCTCCTGCCAGGCCGGGGTGTACAGCGAGCCGGCGTCGTCGAAGCCGCTCGGCCACTGCCCCGGCAACCCGTCGCGGGCCACCCCGTACTGGGCCAGCAGCAGGTCGTAGACGGTGGTGACGAGGTGCTCGCCGATGCGCCGGGCGGGCACCCCGCGGCGCACGGGCTCGGCCGCGCCGGTGGGCGTGTCGAACCGGGGCAGGCTCACCTCGACCGCGTCGCCGCCCTCGCACGACAGCCGCGGACGCACGTCGCCGAGGTCGAGGTTCCACTTCCCGGCGCCGGTCTCGCCGTAGCGGAAGCCGAGCGAGCCGTTGGGGACGACCGGCATGCCGTCGTCGTCGAGCAGCACGGTCTTGAACGCGGCGTGCTCGGTCCCGGCCAGGGCGCCGGGCAGGTCGGCGGCGGTGAGCATCTTGCCGGGCCGGAAGGTGCCGTCGCCGGCGTCCTCGAGCGCGACGAGGAACGGCAGGTCGGTGTAGCGGCGCACGTAGTCGGTGAAGTACGGCACCTGGCGGTCGACGAAGCACTCCTTCAGCACCACGTGCCCCATCGCCATGGCGAGGGCGCCGTCGGTGCCGGGCTGGGCGGGCAGCCACTCGTCGGCGAACTTGACGTTGTCGGCGTAGTCGGGGGCGACGGCGATGACCTTCTGGCCGCGGTAGCGGGCCTCGGCCATCCAGTGCGCGTCCGGGGTGCGGGTGACCGGCAGGTTGGAGCCCCACATGATCAGGTATCCGGCGTCCCACCAGTCGCCGGACTCGGGCACGTCGGTCTGGTCGCCGAACATCTGGGGCGAGGCGACGGGCAGGTCCGCGTACCAGTCGTAGAACGACAGCATCGCCCCGCCGATGAGGTTGTAGAACCTGGCCCCGGCCGCGTGCGAGACCATCGACATCGCGGGGATGGGCGAGAAGCCGGCCAGGCGGTCGGGGCCGAACTCGGCGATGGTGTGCACGTGCGCGGCCGCGACGAGTTCGACGGCCTCGTCCCAGGTGGCCCGCACGAGGCCGCCCTTGCCCCGGGCGGACTTGTAGCGGCGCGCCTTCTGCGGGTCGGAGACGATGTCGGCCCAGGCCGCGACCGGGTCGCCGCCGTGGGCGGCCTTGGCCTCGCGGTAGAGCTCGAGCAGGACGCCGCGCACGTACGGGTAGCGCACGCGGGTCGGCGAGTAGGTGTACCAGGAGAACGCCGCGCCGCGGGGGCAGCCGCGCGGCTCGTACTCGGGGCGGTCGGGTCCGACGCTCGGGTAGTCGGTCTGCTGGGACTCCCAGGTGATGATGCCGTCCTTGACGTACACCTTCCAGGAGCACGAGCCCGTGCAGTTCACGCCGTGCGTGGAGCGCACCACCTTGTCGTGCGCCCATCGGTCCCGATAGAACACGTCGGCCTGGCGGCCACCGACCTGGCGCAGGGTGCGCAGGTCTTTCGAGACCTCGCCCCGGGTGAAGAAGCGCCTCGTCGACACCAGTGCGTCGGTGAGTCCGTCGTCCAGGCCGGCCACCGTCTCGGCTCCTCTCGTTCGACTGAATCTCACATTAATCCCGAATGGGTACGAACACTGCGAACCCGGCTAGCCCGCCGGCTATCGCTCACACATGGGCCGTGGTCCGGTTGCGGCGAGCGGCCGACTTCGGGGCGCCGGCGTGGGCGACGGCGGTCACGGTCAGCAGCAGCGCGCCGAGCGCGACCACCGCCAGGGCGACCAGGCCCGCGGCGTAGGTGCCGTAGCGCTCGTAGACCACGCCCATCAGCAGCGGCGGGACGAACCCGCCGAGGCCGCCGGCCGCGCCGACCACGCCGGTGACCGAGCCGACCATCTTCTGCGGGGCTCGCTGGGCGACCAGGGCGAAGGTGGCACCGCTGCCGGCGCCGAGCGCGGCGGCCATGGCCAGGAACGCGATGGTGCCGACGGGGGCAAGGCCCGGGGTGAAGGACTGTACGACCGCGCCGACGGTGACGACGCCCAGCGACACGGCGAGCACGCGGGTGGCGGCGATGCGGTCGGAGAGCCAGCCGCCGACCGGGCGCATCACGACGGCGAGCACCACGAAGCCGGCCATCCGGTTGGCGGCGTCGGCCTGGGTCAGCCCGTACGCGGTCTTGAGGTACGCGGGCAGGTAGACGGAGAAGGCGACGTACCCGCCGAACGCGACGGCGTAGAGCACGGCCGCCTGCCCGGTGATGCGCAGCTTCACGGTGGCGGCCAGGCGCTTGCCGAGCGGCTCGGCGGGCACGACCCGGCCGGGGGCGTCGCGCAGCAGCAGCCAGGACACGACGGCGTAGAGGGCCAGCCCGATCGCGCTGACGACGAAGGGGGTCGCGGTGTCGCCCGCGTTGACCAGCTTGACGGTGGTCAGGGCGCTGATCGCGGTGCCGCCCATGCCCGCGCCGAACACACCCACGGCCAGGCCTCGCCGCTGCGGCGGGAACCAGTTGTTCACGAACGGCACGCCCACCGCGAACGCGGTGCCGCCGATGCCGAGGAAGAAGCCGCCGATCAGCAGGCCGGCCAGCGAGCCGTGGCCGGCGAGGCCCAGGTAGAGCACCGGGACGATGGTGGTCAGGGAGACCAGCGGGAACATGATTCGTCCGCCGTACTTGTCCGTGAGCGCCCCCACCGGAATCCGCCCGAGCGAGCCGACGACCACCGGCACCGCGACCAGCAGGGCCTGCTGCAGCGAGCTGAGGTGCAGCGCGTCCTTGAACTTGGGCGCGAGCGGGCTCAGCAGCGCCCAGGCCCAGAAGTTGACCGCGAAACCCGCCGTCGCCAGCGTGAGCATGAGCGCTCGCTGCCGTCCGGTGACTGTCGGCGTCCTGGTTGTGCTCATCGTCGGCCCCCCGTGCGGATCGGTTTCGTTCACCAGTCAGGGTTCCCCGACGCCGCGCGCCTGAACAGGGACGTCGGTCCCGATCCGGCCGGGACGTCCTGGGCGCCGGCACGGCGGGTTTGGCAAGAAGGGCCCGCCGCCCCGCGAAGGGCCGCATCATGGCCTCATGGTGGAGTCCTCTGGGGCGGCCTCCCGGCAGCGGATCGGCATCGGCTGGCCCCTGACCGCGGGCGTGGCGCTCGGCATCGCCGCCTTCTGCGCCGATCTCGTCGACGGCACCCTGCGCACGGTGCTGCAGTTCGTGGCCAGCACCGGCTTCGCCTGGGGCTGCGCCGCGTTCGTGGCCGCTTTCCCGGCCCGCACGCGGCGCGGGGCGGCGGCCGCCGCGGTCATCGTGCTGTGCACCGCGACCGGCTGCTACTACTGGCTCAACCTACCCGGCGGCCTGCGCCCAGGAGGGGAGTTCGGGCCGCTGCTGCGGGCCTTCGGCTACTGGATGCTGCTGTCCGTCGCCGGCGGCGCCCCGCTCGGCGCGCTCGCCCACGCCGTGCGCGCCGACGGGGCCCGCCGCGCCGCGATCGCCGCCGGCATCGCGTGCGGGCTGCTCGCCGGGGCCGGGATCGCGATCGCCGTCACGCCGCTGTTCACCGGCGACCCGCTCCGCGGCGGGACCGCCGAGGGCGCGCTGCAGGCCGCGGCGGGCATCACGGTGGCCACCTGGTCCTTCGCCCGCCGCCGGGGGCCGCGGGCCTGGCCGGTCTACGGGATCGCCGCGCTCGCCGCGTGCACGGCGGGCGCCCTGGCCTGGAGCGCCGTGGAGGCCGTGCCCGTGATGGGCTTCTAAGCCCTGTCCTCGGCGAGCCCCTCGCGGACGGTGGTCACCGCGGCCACCACGCGATCCAGCTCGTGCCGCAGCTCGTCCAGCGCCCGCGTCGCGTCGTCCGGAAGCCCGCCGCGGGCCCGGGTCTCGAACTCGCCGCTGAGCCGGGCCAGCACGGCCGCGCCGACGTTGCCCGCGGCGCCGGTGAGGGTGTGCGCGGCGCCGACGGCGGCGGCCGAGTCGCCGTGGCCGACGGCGTCGGCGAGCCGGACGAGGGTGTCCGGGGCCTTGGCGCAGAAGGAGCCGAGCACCCGCCCGACCAGCTCCAGTTCCTGCGGCGAGGGATCGTCGTCGGTGAGCTCGCGAATCCGGGCCCGGATGCCGTCCTCGAGCCCGTCCGGCTCCGCCGCCGGGGCGGGCCCCGCGACGGTCTGCGTGCTGGTGAACGCGGACAGCACCGCGGCCAGGTCGGTCGGGCGCATCGGCTTGGTGAGGAAGTCGTCCATCCCGGCCGCCTCGCACGCGGCCCGGTCCTCGATGAGCGCGCTCGCGGTCAGCGCGATGATGTGCGGCCGCGCGGCGGGCGGCAGCTCGGAGCGGATGCGCCGGGTGGCGTCGAGGCCGTCGAGCACCGGCATCTGCACGTCCATGAGCACGACGTCGTAGCGCACCCGGCGCACCGCGTCGAGCGCCTCCGCGCCGTTGGCGGCCACGTCGGCGCGGTGGCCGAGCTTGGCCAGCATCATCGTGGCGACGGTCTGGTTCACCTGGTTGTCCTCGGCGACCAGGATGCGCAGGGGGTGCACCGGCGGTACCGCCGCCGGATCCTCGGCCGCGGAGGACTCCGTCGGCCCGTTGAGGACGCGGTCCAGCGCGGCCTGCAGTGCCGCCGCGCGCACGGGCTTGGTGAGCACCGCCGCGAAGCCGGGCGGCCGGGGCGCGTCGACGGTGCTGAGCAGGATGCTCGGCCCGCCGAACGCCGCGGACCGGCCATCGGTCAGCACGACGTCGGCGGCCGACGCGTCCGGCACGCAGTCCATGCCCCACTGCGTGAGCTGGGCGCACAGCACCCGGCGCAGCGTGGCGTTGCCGGACAGCACGAGCGCGCGGCGCCCGCCGAGGTCAGCGGCCACCGCCGGCGGCGCGGTCGCCGAGATCCTCAGCAGCGCGGTGAGCGTGAACGTGGAGCCCTCGCCGGGCCGGCTCACCACCGTGAGGTCGCCGCCCATGGCCCGGGCGAGCCGGCGGCTGATCGCGAGGCCGAGGCCGGTTCCGCCGTACGTCCGCGTCGTCGACGCGTCCACCTGGCTGAACGAGCGGAAGAGCCGGTCCATGCGCTCCGGCGGGATGCCGATCCCGGTGTCCGCGACCGCCAGTGCCACCCGGACGCGGTCCCCGGCGAGCGCGAACGACCCGGTCACGACGATCTCGCCGCTGGAGGTGAACTTCACCGCGTTGGAGAGCAGGTTCACCAGCACCTGCCGCAGCCGGGTCACGTCACCGCACAGCGGCGGGCTCTCGGCCACGTCGGCGACGAGTTCGAGACCCTTGCCGGCCGCGGGCACCGCCACCAGCGCGAGCGCGCTGTCGACGCACTCCCGCAGGTCGAACACGGCGTCCTCGAGCTCCAGCTGCCCCGCCTCGATCTTGGAGAAGTCGAGGATGTCGTTGATGATCGCCAGCAGCGCCTCGCCGCTGTCGCGCACGGTCGCGGCGAGCTCGCGCTGCTCCGCGCTCAGGTCGGTGTCCAGCAGCAGCCCGGTCATGCCGATGACGGCGTTCATCGGGGTGCGGATCTCGTGGCTCATGGTGGCCAGGAACGCGGACTTGGCCTGGGTGGCGGCCATCGCCTCGTCGCGCGCGTGCAGCACGACCCGGGTCGCCTCGTCGACCGCGTCGGCCATCTCCGCGAGCTCCGCCGGCCCGCGCACGGCCTCCCCGCCCGCCACGGGCGCGACCACCTCGCCGGTGGCGACCCGGCGGGCGGCGGCGGTCACGGCGGCGATCGGGCGGGACACCTGCCGGGTCACCCACCAGGCGCCCAGCGCGGCCAGCACGGCGGTGAGCAGGGCGCCGCCGAGGATGGAGCGGCGGGTCGCGATCGCCGCGGCCGCCGTCTCGCGCTGGTCGGCGGCGAGCCGGACCTGCTGGGCGGTGCGCATCCGGCTCAGCCCGCTCTCGATGGCGGCCATGTCGGCGGCGCCACGGTCGGTGTCGACGACCCGCTGCGCGGCCGCGAAGCCCTCGGTGCGCCGCAGGTCGATCGTGTCGGCGAGCTCGCTCAGCTTGTCCTCGACCCGGCCGCGCACCTGCGCGAGAGTCGCGTCGCCCGCGGTCCGGGCCGCCAGCCGGTCCAGCGTGCCCGGGATGGCGGCGACCGCGGTCGTGTACGGCTCCAGGTAGCGCTCGTTGCCCGTGATCACGTAGCCGCGCTGGCCGCGCTCGGCGTTCTGCAGCTCCTCGCGCAGCGCGTCGATGTCGTCGATGACCGCGTGGCCGGCCTCGACCGCGGCCCGGGCGTCGAGCAGCGTGCCGATGCGCACGTACGCGGCCGCGCCGACGACCAGCAGCCCGCCGATGGCCAGCAGGTACCCGGCGGCGAGCAGGCGCGCCACCGTCCATCCGCCGGTCCGAGGTCTCATCCACTCGGCTCATCGCCCGGATACGGCGCGAGTTTTGTTTTATCGGGGCAGTTTCAGGCGCAGCAGCGCCCCGCCGGCCGGAGACTCCTCGACCGTCAGGGTGCCCCCGTGCGCGGTCACGATGTCGCGGGCGATGGGCAGCCCGAGCCCCGTCCCGCCGCCAGTGCGCGAGCGATCCTCGTCGAGGCGGACGAACCGGTCGAAGACCCGGTCCCGGTCCGCGGGGGCGATGCCCGGCCCGTCGTCGGACACCGTGATTTCGGCGGTACCGTCGTGAGCCTCCACCGTCACCTCCACCGCCTCCCGCGCGTGCCGGGCCGCGTTGTCGAGCAGGTTGCGCAGCACGCGCTGGAGGTGGTGCGGGTCGCCGCTCACCCGCACGGGGGCCGAGCGCGCGGTGACCCGGAGCCCGGGCCGCTCGGCGATGAGCCGCTCCCGCTCGAGGTAGACGAGATCGTCGAGGTCGACGTCCTCCCGCCGCAGCTGCAGCCCCTTCTCGTCCACCCGCGCCAGCAGGAGCAGGTCGGAGATGAGCCGGGCCATCCGGTCGCTCTCCCGCCGCATCCGCACCACGTGCGGCCCGTCCCCGAGCAGGTCCAGCCCCGCGAGCACGGTGGACAGCGGGCTGCGCAGCTCGTGCGAGGCGTCGGCCACGAACCGGCGCTGCGCCGCCGTGGCGGACTCGATGCGGTCGAGCATCCCGTTCATGGTCGCGGCCAGCGCGGCGATCTCGTCACCGGTCGGCGGCAGGGGCAGCCGCGTGTGCAGGTTCCGCCCGGTGATCGTCTCCGCCTGCCGGCGCATCGCGTCGACCGGCCGCAGGGAGCGCCCCACGAACAGGAACGTCGCGATGCCCACGATCACGGTCAGCAGCGGCAGCCCGACGGCCAGGGCCCCGATCGCGGCCTCGGTGCCGTCGTCGATCTCGTCGATGGACTGCCCCACGAGCACCGTGCGCGGCCCCGCGTCCGAGTCCACGCCGAGCGCGGTGATCCGGAAGTACTCGTCGTGCGCCACCGCCAGCCGGCGCTGCTCCCGCCTGGTCTGCCCCGGCTCCGGGCGCAGCGACGAGATCGGCTGGGCCCCGGCGATGAGCACGGAGGCGCGCAGCACCCGGCCGTCGGCGCCGAGCACCTGCACGACGGTGCGGTCCCGCAGCGAGGGCCGCATGACGGCGGCGAGCGCGGCGTCGTCGTCGAGCGCGCCGGCCACCTGGGCGGCCCGGTCGCTCGTATCCTGGTCGACGTTGCCGGTGAGAATGAGCCGCGCGGCGATCACGAACGCGACACCGGTGAGCACGGACGCGACGGCGACGACGGCGGCGGCCGCGAGCGCGGAGCGCATGCGCACCCCGAGCCGCTGCCGAATCCGCCCCGCGAGCCCCGCCACGGGCCCGACGGTACCCCGAGCCCGGCACGGATCCGCGCATCGGCCTCCGCCCGCGCCACTCGGCGTGCTTGTCTCCGCGCTCGTCTGCCTCTTTACCGCCGCGCTTTGTCGCAGTGCTTGTTTGTCTGGCTCCGTTCGTGTGAACGGGGTTCTGGCGCGCTTTCCGTGAAGCCTGGACGGTCAAGCGGGCTTGAGGAATGTCGGGTGAGGTCTGCTCGCCGCACCGTTTGAGGCCGAGTGCTCAGGACGCCAGCAACTCTGTAACCAGCTGCCGCTCGGTCGCTGAGAGCGCGAACGGGCTGGCCGGGTTGCGCGGTGCGTAGTCCATGTCGGGCACGCCTGCTACCCACGGCACGTGTCCCCAGAACACAACCTCGTCGGAGACGGCCAGCGCGGCCAGCTTCGCGGTGTCGCCCGTGGCTCCCAGCGTCCGCATCGCATCCGAGAGCGCCGACACCGCGTCCGGCGTGTCGGCCGCCTCGTCACCGAACGCCGGCGCGAGCAGTAGCAAGGTCTGCGCTCGCCGGACCCGGTCGGGCTGCCGGTCGGCGACGGCGACCAGCTCCGGCCAGGACAGCCCAGGTCCGCGCTGGTGCCCTTCCAGACCGGCGATCTCGATGACCTTCCGGCCGGATCCGGGCAGGACGAGGTAGTCCACCCCGCCGTCGTCGGCGAAGTTACGGAACACCACCGCGAGCTCGGCATCGCCGCGAAGCTCGATCCGGAACACCGGCCACGCTCGGGGGGCGTAAAGATCGTTCATTCGTTCGGTCACAACCGCTTCCGGCACGCCCCATGCCCGCGACAGCAAGTCATCATCGTCGATGAACTGCTCCCGCCAGTGCGCCGCCCAGAAGCCGGGCCGCTCGGCGAGGTGCCACCCGTCGACGGCGAGCGCCGCGACGTCCACATCGTCCGGGAACGCGTCCGCGTAACCAGGAAGGATCATCGGAGCAGGATAGCCGAAGGGGGCCGCGGCCACAGGTGACGCGTCTTCCCGCACGTTCGGCGAACGTCTTCGCCCGACAATCCGTGTTGCCGCAGAAGAATCGGCGCACCCACAACAAGATCCGGAATGGTCGGCCGAGTCGGTGACTGACGCTCGAGCGGCGATCGACCATATGGGCGATTGATCGTCTTCGGTCGATATCGCATCTGAGCCAGACTTCGACAACCGCCGAACGACTGACGTGCCGCGGTTCGTGCGCGGCGGCCAGGACGGCCCTCACGCTCCGTACCGCCCGCGCTCCGGATGCGGATGATGTTCGCGGCATCAATCTCAAGGCCGGCGGATCATGAGGCCGGCGGTGGTAAAGGCTGCCGATCGCCACCCGGGTCCCACCAGCGGCCATTGAATCCGTAATAGATCCCCGTAGCCCAATCAGCAGGTTCGTCGTGGTAGGCAAGGCTGTTACCGACGATCCATACACGAGGAACATCACCGTCCGGACTCCCCGGCTCAGACCAGTGCCGATTGATACGGGCTACCGCCTCGGTCCGGGAGATGCCGAAGGCGTGCATCATCTTGTCGGCTACGTCCTCACAGAACTCGCGAGCTTCATCGTCACCGGCACAGGGAAACGCGCCGTGCGGGCGAAGGACCGACCGATGCACGAGATATGCGATCTCGCCGGCGTGGGCGACACCCGAGGGCAGCGTGCGCATGCGAACGCTGCCCTCGAGATCCTCTTCATCGAGGTCGTACCCGGCAAGCAGGCGAGTCAAGTGCTCCCGCAGACCGATCGACTCGTAGCCGTCGTACTCGTCTGTCGACACCTTCACATCATCCGACCTGCTCGGTGCAGCGGCACCACAGGCCATCCGACAAGTAGCCGCGATCCGCGGCCTTGCGCGGACTGCGCCAGCCGCCCCCATCACGGGCCGTAGTCGGCGGTGCCTCTTGAATCAAGCGCCGCGCTGGGTGCCTCGACCCGCGTTGGGCTTGCCGCATCCCGGTCCGTCTACATGGATGGGTTCCGAACTCACGAACACAAGAACCGGACGACGGCTGGTGGGACCCAAGCTCACCGAAAACCGGGTCCCGTTGTCACGGACGAAGCGCATTTGTCTCTGCGCTCTGCCTCTGTGCTTGGTTGCCTCTGCGCACCCGGCTCTCGGTGACTGCTGCGGGACCGGTCAGCTGAGCACGGCGGACGGCGAGCGGCGAGGGGTGGCCGGCGGCGCGTCCTCCTGTACCGGGACGCCGATACGCATCGCGACGGCTGGGTTACCGACCCCGCCGAGCAGCCCCCGCAGCGCGTTGCGCACGCCCGCCACCTCGACGACCTCGCTGATCGGCGACGCGGCCAGCCCCCGCGCGGTGAGCGTGAGCCACACGTCGGAGAGCGCCTCCCCGGCCGCCAGCCAGTCCCGGGCCTCATCACCGTCGGTGACGAAGAGTGCGTACACGGTGCCCCGGTCGCTCCCCGGCCCGGCCGCCAGTCCCGCCTTGAGCGCGAAGTCCCGCGGCGCGACCGTGCGCCGGGTGGTCGCCACGACACTCTGGGTCGTGACGCCGTCCCCGTGGGCCCGGTTGGTCCAGGCCCGCAGGTCGGCCCGGAACCGCGGATCCTCCCGCTCGACCTCCCCGGCGTGGGCGACCGCGCCCGCGAACGCCGTGACCTGATCGTCCCGCACGATCTGCAGGTGCACCCCGTGCCGCCCCGCCGCCGCCCGCAGCTCGTCCAGCACCGCGTCGGCGGGCCGCTCGTCGCCGAACGGCCGCCGGTCCGTGTGCCGCCACTCGATCGCCGCGGCCAGCTCACCGTCAAGACCCCGATCGCCACCACGCACACCCACCGCGGCCAGCTCACCGTCAGGACCCGGATCGCCACCGCCCACACCCGCCGCCGCCGATTCACCGTCACGAACCAGATCGCCACCACGCACACCCACCGCGGCCGGGTCACCGTCGCGGCCCGGGTGTGCAGCGGCCGGCCCCGGAGCCTCGCCGCGGCCGCGATCGCCGGTGCTCGCGTTCGCCTCCGAGACGTGGCCGGGGCGGGCCGGGCCGCGACCGAACCGCGCGACGAGATCCGGCCGGTCGGTGTCGGGCAGCCGGTCGACGGCCGCCTCGTACCCGGCCGCGTGCAGCGTCACGACCGCGTGGTGCAGCGCGGCGCCGCAGCTCAGCATGAGCAGCCGCCCGTCGGGGTCCAGCCCGGTGAGCTGCCGCGACCGGTCGGCCCACAGCTCGGCGTGGTCCCCGGCCAGCCGCCACCGCCAGGGCTGGCTGTTGAGGATCGAGGGGGCCCGCAGCGCCGCGACGGACGCCTCGGCCACGAGATCGAGCTCGGCGCGAAGGTTGCGGTTCATAGCGGTCTCCTCAGGCGGGGCGCTTCCGGTGTTCATCCAACGGTCGCCCGGACCCGCGCCGCCGGGCAGGGCCGGAAGTCACTGATTCCCCGGGATCTCCCACGCGAATGCCCGATTCATCCCCCTCCCGCGGGGTTCGTCCCGGCCAGCTGGAAGCCGTTGACCAGGTCGCACTCGATGCCGATCACGCAGTTCATCGGCTCGTCGACCCAGGGTCGCAGCGCCTCCTCGTAGCGCCGCAGCCGCTCCTCGTCCATGACCAGCCGCGCGGTCCCGGTCACCACGACGCTCCAGCCGGTGTGCGTGCCGGCGTCGATCTCGTCGGCCTCGTACGCGACGACGAGCGACCCGTGCGCCGTCGCGGCCGACGCCAGCCCGCCGCCGAGGCTGCTGCGGATCACGATCGTCTCCCCGTCGAGCAGGTGGTTGACCGGCCGGATCGCGGGCAGCGCCCGGTCGGTGAACACCACGCGCCCCACGGCCACCGAGCCGAGCAGTTCAAGACACCGCCGCCGCCCCAGCGCTCGCATCGACCCCATCGCCATCGCCTCCCTCCGAAGCCACTGTCAACGCATGCGCCCCGGCGCCGCACGCGACGAATCCGCGAGCCGAGGTCACGACCGGCTCAACCCGCGACCGCCGCCGCGAACACGCAAGCACCATCGCTGTCACCGCCCTTCAAACCCGCGACCGATCCGAACGACCCGGCGGCCGGGTGCAGGGCGATGACCGAGTCCACGTAGTCGCGGGCGTCCGTGCGGTGCGTGATCAGCAGCACGGTCCGGCCCCGGGTCGCGGCCATCAGGTCCCGCAGCAGCGCGACCGCGTTCTCCTCGTCGAGGTGCTCGGTGGGCTCGTCGAGCACGAGCACCGGGAAGTCCGCGAGCAGGGCCCGCGCGAGCGCGATCCGCCGCCGCTGGCCGCCCGACACCGCGACGCCGTGCTCGCCCACGCTCGTCGCGAGGCCGTCGGGCAGCCCCCGCACCCACTCCGTGAGCCGCGCCCGCCGCAGCGCCGACGCGAGCTCGGCCTCGGTGGCGTCGGGCTTGCCGATGCGGAGGTTCGCCTCGATCGTGCTGTCGAAGAGGTAGGCGTCGTCGCCGAGGTATCCGACGATGTGCCGCACGTCGTCCCCCCGCGCGTCGCGCAGATCGACCCCGCCGAGCGTGATCCGTCCCGCGCAGGGGTCGAGCCACCGCACGAGCAGCGAGGCGATCGTGGACTTCCCGGAACCGCTGGGCCCGGTGAGCGCGACCCGCGCCCCGGGCTCGAGCACGAACGAGACGTCCCGCACGACCGGCCGCCCCGGCACCCACTGCGCCGCCACCCCCTCGACCCGCACGACCGGCGCCGCGGCCGGAACCGCCGCGCCGGGCCGCAGCGCGACCGGCGTCACCGGGTCGGGTGCGGGGTCCGGCGTCGCGGCCACCTCGGCGAGGCGGCGCAGGGCCGTGCGGGCCGCGGCGAAGTGCTGGGCGGCCGGCGGAACCGCGCCGACGATCTCGAAGACGGCCAGCGGGGTCAGCACGACCACGGCCAGGAACTCGCCGTGCAGCGTGCCGCCGCGCACGGCCAGGGCGCCCGCGACGAGGGCCGCCAGCACGGCCAGGCCCGTGCACAGGGCGGTCACCGCCGCCGACACACCCGTCGCGGCGCTCGAGCGGCGGGTGGCCGTCAGCAGCTCGCGGTCGGTGCGGTCCAGGGCGGCCAGGGCGTCGTCGACGGCCCCGGCGGCGATCAGGTCCGGCAGCCCCTGCACGAGGTCCACGGTGCCGGCCGCCAGCGTGCCGCGCAGCGGGGCCAGGCGAGCGTCGGCCCGGCGGACGAGGGCGGCCTGCAGCAGCGGCACCCCCACGCCGACCACCAGCACGCCCGCCGCCAGGGCCAGGCCGGCCGCGGGCAGCAGCGACCAGACGAGCAGCACGGAGGCGAGTCCGGTGACGGCGGCCACGGCGATCGGCAGCGCGACGCGCACGACCAGGTCGACGATCGACTCGACGTCGTCGACGAGCCGGGCCGCGAGGTCGCCGCGGCGGAACCCGGCCAGCCCGGCCGGCGCGAGCCGCTCGAGGCGGCGGAAGACCCGCACCCGCAGCTCCCCCAGCACCCGCAGCGCGCCGTCGTGCCCGGTGACACGCTCCACGTACCGCAACACGCCCCGCCCGATCCCGAACGCCCGCACGGCGACGATCGCCACCATGAGGTGCAGCACCGGCGGGTGCAGGGCCGCGCGGGAGATAAGCCACGCCGACGTCGCCATGAGCCCGACCGCACAGGCCGCGGCCGCGACCCCGGCCACGAGCGCCACGAACAGCCGCCCCGCCGCCGGGCGCAGCAGCGCCAGCCGGTTCACCGGGCCACCTCCGCATCGGCCGGGAGCGCGATCGCCCGGTCGGCGATGGCGACCAGCGCCGGGCGGTGCGCGGCCATGACGACGGTGCGGCCGGCGGCGTGCGCACGGATCGCGGCGAGGAGCTCGGCCTCGGTCGCCGGGTCCAGGCCCGCCGTCGGCTCGTCCAGCAGCACGAGCGGCGCATCGCGCAGGAACACCCGGGCCAGGGCGATGCGCTGGCGCTGGCCGGCCGACAGCCCGGCCCCGTCGTCGCCCAGCGGCGTGTCGAACCCGTCCGGCAGTGCCTCGATGAACCCGAGCGCGCCGGCCTCGGCGGCGGCGGCGCGCAACGCGGCGAGCGGCACGTCCCCGGCGCCGAGGCGGATGTTGTCGGCGATGGTGCCCGCGCCGAGCCAGGGCCGCTGCGGCAGCCAGGCCACCCGGCGCCGCCAGGCGTCCAGGTCGGCGGCGGCCAGCTCGGTGCCGCCGACGGTCACGGTGCCGCCGGACGGCGTCGCGAACCCCATCAGCACCGACAGCAGCGTCGACTTGCCGCACCCGCTCGGGCCGGTCAGCGCCACCAACTCCCCGGGCTCGACCGTCGCCGAGAACGGTGGCAGCGCCGGCCGGCCCGGGTAGGTGACCACGACCCGGTCGAACACCACCGGCGCGGCCGGAGGAACCGAGGTCCCGGCCGCGGGAAGGGGCGTCTCCAGGATCGCGAACGCCTCCGTGGCCGCGGCCAGGCCCTCCGCGCTCGCGTGGTAGTTGGCCCCCACCTGGCGCAGGGGCAGGTAGGCCTCCGGGGCCAGGATCAGCACCAGCAGCGCCGTGGCGAGGCCGAGGTCGCCGTCGACCAGGCGCAGGCCGATGCCGACCGCGACCAGCGCGACCGACAGCGTCGAGAGCAGCTCCAGCACCAGCGACGACAGCAGCGCCACCCGCAGCGTGCGCATGGTGACGCGGCGCTGCTCGGCGCTGATCCGCGCGATGACGGCGGCCTGGCGCTTGGCCCGGCCGAAGACGCGCAGGGTCGGCAGGCCGGCCACGACGTCGAGGAAGTGATGCGACAGGCGGGTCAGCAGCCGGAACTGGCGCCGGTTGGCCGCCTCCGTGTGCAGGCCGACGAGGGCCATGAAGACCGGGATCAGCGGCAGCGTGAGCGCCACGGTGCCGGCCGCGACCAGGTCGGCCGGGGCCAGCCGGGCCAGCACGATGACCGGCACCAGCACGCCGAGGACGAGCTGCGGCAGGTACTTCGCGAAGTACGCGTCCAGCGCGTCGAGCCCCCGCGTGGCCAGGGTCGCGAGGCGCCCGCTGGGCGGAGCCGCGGCCGGCCCGAGCGCGGCCGCGTGGGCCAGCAGCCGGGCCCGCAGCTCCCGCTTGACCGCGGCCGCGGCCCGGGTCGCGGCCGCCTGCTGGGCCCAGGCGACCGCCGCGCGCAGCGCGACCACCGCGGCGAGCCAGCCCAGCACGGGCCCGATCGCGCGGACGTCGGCACCGTGCAGGTACACCCGCGTGATCGCCTCGGCGAGGAGGGTCGCCTGGGCGACGACGAGCCCGGCCAGGGCCACGCCCAGGGCGACCGACAGCACCATGAAGGTGCGCGTCGCCCGGGCGTAGCGCAGCAGCCGCGGGTCCAGGGGCCGCATCAGTGCCCGCCGGCCGGGATGTGCTCGACGGTCAGCCGCCGCCGGAACACCCAGTAGGTCCACGCCTGGTAGACCAGCACGATCGGGGTGAAGCACACCGCGACCCAGGTCATGACCTTCAGCGTGTAGGGCGTCGAGGCCGCGTTGGTCGTCGTGAGCGAGTCGCCGCCTACGAGCGTCGTCGGCATCACGTCGGGGAAGAGCGTCACGAACAGGGCGGCGACGGCGAGCACGATGGTCGCCCCGGTGGCGATGAACGCCCAGCCCTCGCGGCGCGCCCGGGCCGCGAGCACGCCCCCGATCAGCGCCACCGCGGCCGCGCCGGACAGCGCCCAGCCCCACGCGTCGGAGTGGGTCAGCTGGGTCCACAGCAGGAAGGCGGCGGCGATGACGACCGCCGGCGCCGCGATCCGCACGGCGAGCCCGCCGGCCCGCTCGCGCATCTCCCCGTCGGTCTTCAGCGCCAGGAACACGGCCCCGTGCAGCAGGAACAGCGTCAGGGTGGTGAGCCCGCCGAGCAGCGCGTAGGGGTTGAGCAGGTTGAAGAAGCCGCCGACGTATTCGTGCTCGGCGCTGATCGGCACCCCGCGCACGATGTTGCCGAACGCGACACCCCACAGCACCGCGGGCACGAGGCTGCCGCCGATGATGGCGACGTCCCACCAGCGCTTCCACTGTGGACTGCCGGACTTGCCGCGATACTCGAACGCGAGCCCCCGCAGGATGAGCGCGACGAGGATCAGCAGCAGCGGCAGGTAGAAGCCGGAGAAGAGCGTCGCATACCACTCCGGGAACGCGGCGAACGTGGCCCCGCCGGCGACGATGAGCCACACCTCGTTGCCGTCCCAGACGGGCCCGATGGTGTTGATGAGCAGCCGGCGCTCGCGGTCGTCGCGGCCGAGCACGGGCAGCAGCATGCCGACGCCGAAGTCGAAGCCCTCGAGCAGGAAGTATCCGGCCCAGAGCACGGCGATGAGGATGAACCAGACGGTGGTGAGCTCCATGAGAGTGCCTCCTCCCTTCGATCAGTACGCGAACGCGAGCGGGCGGTCGGGGTCATCTTCGCCGTCGGGTACGACAATTTCGGGCGCCCCCTGTTTGGCGTACCGCAGCATGAGGACGAGCTCGATGACCGCCAGCCCGCCGTACAACAGGGTCAGCAGGATGACCGAGAACGCGGCCTGGCTCGTGGCCACCGACGGCGACACGCTGTCGGCGGTCTTGAACAGCCCGAACACCGTCCAGGGCTGCCGGCCGACCTCGGTGAAGATCCAGCCGAAGGAGTTGGCCAGCAGCGGCATCGCGACCGTGGACACCGCGGCGGGCCACAGCCAGCGCCCGCCGGGCAACCGCCCCTTGCGGGTGCTCCAGAGCGCGAGCAGTGCGACGGCCATCGCGAGCACCCCGAAGCCGATCATGAGCCGGAACGACCAGTACGTGATCGGCACGTAGGGCACGTAGTCGCCCTCGCCGTACTTGTCGGCGTACTGCTGCTGGAGGTCGTTGATGCCCTCGACCTCGCCCTGCGGGTCGGCGGTGGCCATGAAGGACAGCAGCGACGGGATGCGCACGCTGTACACCTCCGAGCGCCCGTCCAGGGAGCCGATCGTGAAGATCGAGAACGACGCGGGCTTGCTGGTCTCGTAGAGCGCCTCGGCGGCCGCCATCTTCATCGGCTGCTGCTCGGTCATGATCCGGGCCTGCAGGTCGCCGGTGATGAGCACCGCGACGCCGGAGACGAGCACGACCCAGGCCCCGAGCTTCAGGCCGGGCCGGAACACCTCGGTCTGGTTGCGCCGGCGCAGGTGCCAGGCGCTGACCGCCAGCAGCAGCGCGCCGGCGGTCAGGAAGCACGCGGCGAGGGTGTGCGGGAAGGTCACCAGGGCGGTGCTGTTGCTCAGCACGGCCCAGATGTCCGTCAGCTCGGCGCGCCCGCGTGCGGTGTTCATCGTGTACCCCACCGGATGCTGCATCCACGAGTTCGCGGCGAGGATGAAGTACGCCGAGAGCATGGTGCCGATCGAGGCGAGCCAGATGGTGGCGAGGTGCACCCGCTTCGGCAGCCGGTCCCAGCCGAAGATCCACAGCCCGAGGAACGTCGACTCCAGGAAGAACGCGAGCAGGCCCTCGATGGCCAGCGGCGCGCCGAAGATGTCGCCGACGAACCGCGAGTACGCGCTCCAGTTCATGCCGAACTGGAACTCCTGCACGATGCCGGTGACCACGCCCATCGCGAAGTTGATCAAGAACAGCTTGCCCCAGAACTTCGTGGCGCGCAGGTACTGGTCCTTGCCGGTGCGCACCCACGCGGTCTGCAACCCGGCGACGAGCGCCGAAAGGCCGATGGTGATCGGCACGAAGATGAAGTGGTACACGGTGGTGATCGCGAACTGCCACCGCGCCAGGTCGAGCTTGTCCATGACGCGATTCTGTTTCCTGACCGGGGACCCGCGCAGGGCCGAAGGTCATATTCGCGGCGGGACTTTTCCGGGCCGCACCAGGCCGGTGCCGCCGTCGTAGCGGCGGTACACCAGACTGCCGCGCCCTGTCCCGGAATCCGTGAAGAACAGGAACGGCAGCCAGCCCTCGGCCATGCGCGCGGCCGCCGCGTCCGGGCTCAGCACCGGCGGCCGGCGCGGGTTCACCGTCGGCGCCGGGGTTCCGGGCCCCTCGGCCGGGTGCATGCTGCGCTGCCGGGTCAGCTGCAGCCCGGTGGGGCCGGCCCGGTGCACCAGCGCGTCCTCGCCCGTGGCGGCGTCGACGAAGAGGTACGCGTCGTAGTCCATGGCCGCCAGGTGCGCGGCGGCCTGGCAGAAGCTCTGGCGGTACAACCGCGGGCTCTTGATCCTGGTGATCGCGGGCCGCCCGGGCACGGCGAGCGGGCGGCGCTCCGGGTCGGGCCAGGGCCACGGCTCCCACCGTGTGGACAGGCGGCGCACCTGCCGGTCCAGGCGCGTGGCCCCGGTCGCGATGGCCTCGGCGGGGTCCCGGCCGGCGACCTGGATGCGCGCGGGCGCGCCGAAGAGCCGCAGGTTGGCCTGGACGAGCATCGGCCCGCCCGCCGCGGCGGCCCCGGTGAGCCGCAGCCGCAGGTCCCCGTCGACGCGGTGACGGGTGGCGAGCGCGCCGAACAGCGCCTCGGCGGCGGTACGCTCGTGCGGGCGCAGCCCGCGCGCGGTGATGTCCATGCTCCAACAAGGCCACGCCGCCCGTGGGGAGGACAGTGCCGAAGGTCCTTTCTTTCCGGCCCCCGGATTGGGTATGAAGGAGGCATGATCCGGGTGTACCTGCTCGACGACCACGAGGTCGTACGTTTCGGCCTGCGGGAGTTGCTCGAGCGCGAGGGCGACATCGAGGTGGTCGGCGAGTCCGGCTCGGCCGTCGAGGCCACGCATCGCATCCCGGCGCTGCGGCCGGACGTCGCCGTGCTCGACGGGCGGCTGCCCGACGGCAGCGGCATCGACGTGTGCCGCGACGTACGCTCCATCGACTCGTCCATCAACGCGCTGATCCTGACGTCGTACGACGACGACGAGGCCCTGTTCGCGGCGATCATGGCGGGCGCGTCGGGCTACGTGCTCAAGCAGATCCACGGCACCGACCTCGTCGACGCGGTGCGCCGGGTCGCGGCCGGGCAGTCCCTGCTCGACCCCGCGGTGACCGCGCGCGTGCTCGAGCGCATCCGCAACGGCCCCGAGCAGCCCGACGAGTTCAAGCACCTCACCGAGCAGGAGCGCAAGATCCTGCTGCACGTGGCCGAGGGCCTGACGAACCGCGAGATCGCCGAGCGGATGTTCCTGGCCGAGAAGACCGTGAAGAACTACGTCTCCAGCCTGCTGGCGAAGCTGGGGCTGGAACGGCGGACGCAGGCGGCGGTGCTCGCGTCGCGGTTGCTACAAAAGAAGCCGTGAACTCGCCGCTGCCACTGCCGGAACTGTCCCGCGTCGACCTCGACGCGCTGCTGCAGGAGCTACTCACCCGCGTCGGGGAGGTGCAGACCAGCCGGGAGCGGCTGCGCGCGCTGCTCGACGCGGTGGTCGCGATCGGCTCCGACCTCGACCTGCACAGCACGCTGCAGCGCATCGTGGCGGCGGCGTGCACCCTGGCCGGGGCGCGGTACGGCGCGCTGGGCGTGATCGGCTCGGACCGGATGCTGGTGGAGTTCATCAACCACGGCATCTCCCCCGAGCAGCGGGCCGAGATCGGCGAGCTGCCCCGCGGCCACGGCGTGCTGGGCCTGCTCATCGACGAGCCGCGCCCGATCCGGCTCAAGGACATCACCGAGCACCCGCGCGCCTACGGGTTCCCGCCCAACCATCCGCCGATGCACAGCTTCCTGGGCCTGCCCGTGCGCATCCGCGACCAGGTGTTCGGCAACTTGTACCTGGCCGAGAAGCACGGCGGTGAGCAGTTCACGCAGGACGACGAGGACCTGGTCGCGGCGCTGTCGGTGGCCGCCGGGGCCGCGATCGACAACGCCCGCCTCTACGCCCAGGCGGAGCGGCGGCAGCGCTGGCTCGGCGCCGCGGCGGAGATCACCGGGGTCCTGCTGGGCGAGGTGCGCCGCACCGAGGCCCTCGAGCTCGTCGCCACCCGGGCCCGCGAGGTCGCCGGGGCCGAGCTGGCGATGGTGCTCCTGGCCGCCGAGGACCGTCTCGTGGTGGAGGTGGCGGTCGGCGGCCCGGCGGGCGCGGCCGGGTGGTCGATCCCGGTCGCCGGCAGCGACTTCGCGGAGGTGCTCGAGCACCGGCACGTGGCCGTCGTCACCGACCTCGGGGCCGCGGCGAACTGGCCGATCCTGCTGCCGACGGGCACGGCGCTGCTCGTGCCCCTGGCGGTCGGCGGGGTGGCGCTCGGGGCGCTGGTGGTCGCGTTCGGCCGGGAGAGCGCGCCGATCACCGAGGGCCTGGAGCTGGCGATGGTCGAGACGTTCGCCGGGCAGGCCGCCCTCGCCCTCGAACGCGCCCGGGCGCAGGACGAGCGGGAGATGCTCGCCGTCGTCGGCGACCGGGAGCGCATCGCCCGCGACCTGCACGACGTGGTCATCCAGCGGCTGTTCGCGGCCGGGATGCAGTTGCAGGGGGCGGCGTACCGCAGCTCCCAGGACGAGGTCCGCGAGCGCATCGGCCGCGTCACCGACGACCTGGACACGACGATCCGGGAGATCCGCGGGGCCATCTTCGAGCTGCGCGGGGCGGCCGGCAACAGCCTGCGCAAGGCCCTGCGGGACCTGGTCGACGAGGCCGAGGAGTCGCTCGGCTTCCGCCCGGTGCTGCGCATCGACGGGCCGGTCGACACCGCGGTGCCCGACGCCCAGCGCACGGCGGTGCTGGCGGTGCTGCGCGAGTCGCTGAGCAACATCGCCAAGCACGCCCGGGCCGCGTCCGCGCGGGTCTTCGTCGTCGTGGGCGGCGGCGCGCTGAACCTGACGGTGGAGGACGACGGCGTCGGCCTGCCGGCCGGGTCATCCCCTGGATCATCGGTCGGGCACGGGCTGCCCAACATGCGCGCCCGGGCCGCCGACCTCGGCGGCGAGTGCTCGGTGGAGCCGCTGGAGGGCCGCGGCACGCGCGTCTCCTGGAAGGTCCCGGTCTGACCGGTGCGGCTTGTTGCACATGCTTGGCAACAGCCGATAGATTGCAGCGGTGCCGCCGGTCAGCGTGGAAGTGCTCGTGTTCGGCGCCGACGACGGCGGCCTGCACTACGACTCACGGTGCGCCGACGTCGCCACCCGCTCCCCGGACGAGGTCGCGGCGGCGCTCGCCGGCGACCCGCTCACGCTGCTGCACTCGACGTCGTGGCGGTACACGGGCGGCCAGGTGGTGCTCACGTACGCCGCGGTCCTCGACGGCCGGCCCGGTCCCGGCGCCCGGGTGCTGCCCGAGCACGGCATCGCCCGCTCCCCCGACCCGCGGGTGCCGAGCCCGCCGCACGTCTGCCCGGACGCGGTCGCCACGCACGCGGCCCGGCACCTGGCCTGGTTGCGCGCGACGGACCCGGTCGCGGGCGCCGCGCTGGCCACGGTGCCGCCGGTCCACGACGCCCTGGACCGGCACGTCCCGGACCTCGCGGGTTCCATCAGCCCCGAATCTTCCATTAGCCCCGAATCGAACGAACACCACGTGTTTATTTGATTACCATGCGTGACATGACGTCACGCGTTGCCCGGCTGCTGGCCGCCGGAGCACTCCCTCTGCTCACCGCCGCGATCCCGGCGCCCGCCCACGCCGACACGGGCGACTACACGCTGGCCTACGCGTACGGCACCGGCAGCCCCGGCGCCGCGACGCCCGGCCCGGCGAGCCAGTCCGCGATCGCCGCCCCGCTCGACGTGACGTTCGACGCCTCCGGCAACCTCTACGTCACCGCCTCCGGCAGCTGCCAGATCGACAAGATCACGCCCGGCGGCACCCTGTCCGTCGTCGCCGGCACCGGCACCTGCACGCCCGGCGCGACCTCGGGCCCCGCGGCGAGCACCGCGATCGGCACGCCCGGCAGCGTCCTGCCCATGGCCGACGGCAGCCTGTACTTCGGCGAGACCGACACCGGGCGCCTCTACAAGGTGTCGACCGGCGGCCAGCTCTCCGTCATCGCCGGCACCGGCACCCCGGGCGCCATGACGACCGGCCCGGCCACGAGCAGCCGCCTGGACTCGCCCGGGCAGCTGGTGTACTCCGACGGCGCCCTCTACGTCCCCGAGCGCGAATGGGGCCAGGTCGGCCGCATCGACCTCGCCTCCGGCCAGCTGACGGTCATCGCGGGCACCGGCACGAACGGGGGCCCGCCGGTCCCGGGGCCGGCCACCAGCTCGCCGCTGGACCACCCGGTCGGCGCGGCGATGGACGCGTCCGGAAACCTCTACGTCACCACCGCCGTCATGGACGGGCAGATCGTGAAGATCACGCCGGGCGGCACGCTGTCGGTCGCGAAGAGCGCCCTGGCCGTGCCGCTCGGGCTGCGCTTCCACGCGGGCGAGCTGTACCTGACCGAGAGCGCCGGCGCGGTCAGCGTCGTGGATCCGGACACCGGCTCGATCGGCACCTTCGCGGGCAGCGGGGAGCCCGGCGGGCTCGTGCCCGGGCCGGCCATGAACTCGCCGATCAACGTGCCGTACGGCATGGCCTTCGACGCCTCCGGGACCCTCTTCGTCTCCGTCCCGCCGCAGCACCGCGTCATCCAGCTCAACCCCGCGCCGCGGGTGCCGGCCGCGCCCACGATCACGTCGGTGACCGCGCGCAACCAGGGGGCCGAGGTCACGTTCACGCCGGGCTCCGACGGCGGATCCACGGTGCTGCAGTACGAGTACACCGCCGACGGCACGACCTGGCACGAGTTCACGACGACGGCCACCGGCTCGGGCGCGGCGCGCACCGGCACCATCAACGGGCTCACCAATGGGCAGGCCTACACCGTGCGGGTCCGCGCGGTGAACGCGGTCGGCAACGGCGACCCGAGCGCGGGCAGCCAGGTCACCCCGGCCGCGCCCGCGGAGCCCACGGTGCCGGACGCGCCCGGCACCGTCACCGCCACCGCCGGCGTCTCCTCGATCACCGTCAGCTGGACGGCGCCCGCGCCCGGCTCGAACGCCGAGGTGACCGGGTACACCGCGACCGCCTCGCCCGGCCCGGCCACGTGCACCACGACCGGCGCGCTCACGTGCGTGCTCGGGGCGACCGCCGGCACCACCTACGCGGTCACGGTCGTGGCGAACTCGGACGCCGGCCCGTCGTCCCCCGCCGGGCCGTCGGCGCCGGTGACCGCGCTCGCCCCGGCCGCGCCCGCGACCGTGCCGGACACGCCGCTCACGCTCACCACGGACCAGGGCGACATCTCCAGCACCCGGCCCGGCGCCCAGCTGACGGTCATCGGCACCGGCTTCGCGGCCTACTCGACCGTCGAGGTCACGCTGTACTCGGCGCCGCAGTCGCTCGGTACCGCCGTCACCGACGCGAGCGGGAACTTCACCAAGACCGTCACCGTGCCGGCCGACCTGACCGCGGGGGCGCACACGGTCCTCGCGCAGGGCGTCGCGCCCGACGGGACGGCGCGGGCGATGAAGCTCACGGTGACCGTCGCGCCACCCTCGTCCTCGGCGGCGCTGCCGGTCACCGGCGACCCGGTCGCCCGCACGGCGCTCTCGGGCTTGCTCGCACTGGTCGGCGGGGCGGCACTGCTGCTGGGCGCGGCACGCACCCGCCCGGGCCGCCACAGCCGGCTCCTGCCGACCGGCGCGGCCCACAACTTCTGACCACTCGGCACCGGCCGGTGCGGCCACGCACGCCCGGCACTACCTCGGCCCCACCCTGCGCGGACCGGCGCGGGCCTGCGTGGACCGGCGCGGGCCTGCGCGGACAGCGCGGGCCTGCGCGGACCGGCCGATCGCCGACGACCCGGCCACGCACACGGCGCTCCCGAGTCGGCTCGCGCTGACCGGCAAGACATCGCTGCCGGGCGCGGAACACACGCCCGCGGCGACCTCGACCCCGTCCCGCACGGACCGGCCGAATCGCCAACGAGCCGGCCAAACGCGCGGCCTCGCTCAGGGCTCCTCGCACTCATCGGCGGGGCAGCGCGGCAGCGGCGCCGTACCGGCGATGTCAGGTCCGCCGCCGCCTCGCGCGCAGGCCCGGTCCTCCTTCCGGGCGCGGCACGCACCCGCCCGGGCCGGGGCCCGCGATCTTTCGCGGATGGGACGTGTTCCGGCCCGGCAGAAAACGTAGGACAGCGACCGTCAATTGGAACGGTGCAATCGCTTCGAGCCGGATCCGACGGCTTTCGGATTGTGTCTTGTGGCGGGATTGGCAAAATGGCGTCGCGGCGGCTGAGTTGCGAATTCCTGACCGGCGGGATCGCCGCATCGCCCGGTTGTCTGGATTGGTAGAATGATGGCTGCGCCGGGGCCGTTTCTGCGGTGCGCCGGCCGGAAAGCAATGCGGCCACAGTGCCGCCCGGACCGCGGCGATCGACCGCCGACACAGACGGCGTCGACGCAGACGATCCGGGCGCAGACGGCGCGGACACACACGGCATCGACCCAGACGATCCGGGCGCAGACAGCGCGGACACACACGGCATCGACCCAGACGATCCGGGCGCAGACAGCGCGGACACACACGGCATCGACCCAGACGATCCGGGCGCAGACGGCGCAGACGATCCGGGCGCGGGCGCCACGGCGTCGTGGATGCGACGCAGCTTCTCCGCGTGCCGCCTCACCAAGCCCCACTCACGCCGCCGCTGCGCTTCCTTCCCCGGCCACCAATTCCGGGCCTTCGTCCGATCCCGCAGAGCAGCCAATTCCCGCGAACTGAACAACTGCATCTGCCCCATACCAAGAATTATCCCAGAATACGCCCGAAACCACGATCCCCGACCACGCCCCTGCGCACATACCGAACATTTTGAAATGATGCCCGGCCACGGGGACATCACGACGATCACCAGCGCGATGTCCCCGTGGCCGTTCCAGTGCCGAAGTCCCAGAATCGGACTTACACCCCGTTGGGGTATAAGTCAGATAAGTCGTGGCGCGGAGCGCCCGACTTATCGTGATCAGGCCGTCGGCGTCGGAGCGGCCGACGTCGGGGCGGGCTGCGTCGGGGCGGGCTGCGTCGGGGCGGCGGTCTTCGGGGCCGGGCCGGGCTGCCGGCCGCGGTCGCCGAAGCGGCCGTTGCCGGGACCGTAGCCGTTCCCGGGACCATAGCCGTTCCCGGGACCGCGACCGTCGCGCGGGTCGCCCCCGCGGTCATGGCCGTTGCGGTCCCAGCCCGGTCCGACGCGGTCCGGGCCGCGATGATGGCCGACGACCAGGGCGCCGACCGCGGTCACGCCCGCGCCGAGGCAGCAGCCGACGACCAGGGCCACGATCGCGATCAGGATGCCCTTGCGCCGGCCCCGTCCGCCGCGCCAGCCGCCCTGCCATCCACCCCACACCGGACGTCCCGGGGGCGGCGGAGGCGGGGGCGGAGGCGGAGTGGGTGCGGCCGCCGGGGGCGGAGGCTCGGCCGCCGCCGCGGGCGGAGGCTCGTGCGCGGGCGGAGGCTCGTGCGCGGCCAGTGGCTCGTGCGCGGCCAGTGGCTCGTGCGCGGCCGGGGACGGAGGCTCGTGCACGGCCGGGGGCTCGGGTTCGATCGGTTCCGCCGCAGGAGGCGGGGGCGGGGGTTGCTTCGAGGGGTCTTCGCTCATAAAACCAAGCATCGATCCCCCGCCTAAGGACAGCGCGGCGGCGAGCCTAAGAATTGCGTGAGAGAGTCGAGATCTTAGGCAATTCTTAGGCCCGCCGCGCCGGTGCTCTCACGCGCCGGCGCAAGACTCGGGTCTCATGTACGAGGGAGCGGGCTTGCGCATTCTGGTGGTCGACGACGACGCGGCCGTGCGGGACTCGCTCGCGCGGACGCTGCGCTTCGAGGGGTACCAGGTGGAGACCGTCGCCGACGGCGCCCAGGCGATCCGGGCCGTCCGCGGCGAGGAGCCCGACGCCGTGGTGCTCGACGTGAGCATGCCCGTGCTGGACGGGCTCGAGGCGTGCCGGGAGCTGCGCGCCGGCGGGGTGCTCGTGCCGGTGCTCATGCTCACCGCCCGCGACAGCGTCGGCGACCGGGTCGCCGGGCTCGACGCCGGGGCCGACGACTACCTGATCAAGCCGTTCGCGCTGCAGGAGCTCCTGGCGCGGCTGCGGGCACTGCTGCGGCGGGCCCAGCGCCCGGCCGCGGCCGCGGCGGCCGACGGCGAGCTGCGCTTCGCCGACCTGCGGCTCGACCCGCAGACCCGCGAGGTGTGGCGGGGCGATCGGCTGCTGCGGCTGACCCGCACCGAGTTCAGCATCCTGGAGGTGTTCCTGCGCCACCCGCGGCAGGTGCTGACCCGCGAGGTGCTCTTCGAGCACGTGTGGGGCTACGACTTCGGGGAGACGAGCAACAGCATTCACGTGTACCTCGGGTACCTGCGCCGCAAGCTCGAGGCCGAGGGCGAGCCGCGGTTGCTGCACACCGTGCGCGGGGTCGGGTTCGTGCTGCGGGAGGAGCCGCTGTGATCGCCTGGTGGCACCGCCGGACGCTGCGCGACCGGCTCTCCCTGCTGGTCTCCGGGGCCGTCGCGGTCGCGGTGCTCGTGGTCGCCGCGGTGGCCTTCGCGGCCGTGTTCGAGATCCAGCACCGGCAGCTGCAGTCCCAGCTGACCACGGACGCGCAGGCGATCGCGGCCCAGCCCGACCAGTGGCGGGCCGGCACCGCGCAGCTGCCCGACACCGGGCCGAAGTTCGGCCCGCCCGACGGCAAGGGGCCGCCCTGGCACCGGCCCCGCGACCTGGGCACCCGCTGGCAGATCATCGGCGCCGACGGGGCGGCCGTCAGCGACTCCGCCTCGCTGCCGATCACCGCCGGGGTGAAGCAGGTCCTCGCGGGCCGGCGCAGCTCCGCGCAGGAGACGGTGATGCTGGACGGGGACCGGTACCAGATGCTGACCCTCCCGGCCACGGGCGGCGGCGTGGTGCAGGTCGCCATCAACCAGGACCCGGCCGGACGCACCCTGGGCCAGCTCGGCCTGCTGCTCGCGGCCGGCTCCGCGCTCGGCATCGCGGGCGCGGCCTTGCTCGGGCGGGCCGTCGCCCGGGCCGGTCTGGTGCCCGTCTCCCGGCTGGCGGAGGCGGTCGAGGACGTCGCCGTGACCATGGACCTGACCCGGCCCGTGCCCGTGCACGGCGTCGACGAGATCGCCCGGCTCGGCCGCTCGGTGAACACGATGCTCGGCGCCATCGACGCGTCCCGCCGCGCCCAGCGCACCCTGGTCGAGGACGCGAGCCACGAGCTGCGCACGCCGCTGACGAGCATCCGCACCAACATCGAGCTGCTGCTGGCGGTCGAGCGGCGGCCCGAGCTCGCGCACCGGCTGCCGCCCGAGGAGCGCGCCCGGCTGCTGGCCGACCTCGAGGCGCAGGTCGGCGAGCTGGCCACGCTCACCACCGAGCTCGTCGAGCTGGCCCGGGAGGAGACGACCCGGGAGGAGCCGGAGCCGGTCGACCTCGCCGACATCGTCGCGGCGGCCGTGGAGCGGGTGCGGATTCGGGCGCCGGGCCTCACGTTCGCGGTCGAGCTGGCCCCGGTGACCGTGCACGGCCGCCCGGGCGAGCTGGAGCGGATGGTGGTCAACGTGCTCGACAACGCGGCGAAGTGGAGCCCGGCGGGCGGTACCGTCGACGTGGTCCTGGAATCCGGGGGCCGCCTGACGGTCCGCGACCGGGGGCCCGGCATCGACGAGGCCGACCGGCCCTTCGTGTTCGACCGCTTCTACCGCGCGGTGGCCGCGCGGGGCATGCCCGGCTCCGGGCTGGGCCTGGCGATCGTCGCGCAGACCGCCGCGCACCACGGCGGGACGGTGTCCGTCGCCCCGAACGATCCACAGGGGACGGTCATGACGATCCGGCTGCCGGTCCTGTCGTGAGGCGGCTCGCGCTGGTGACGGTCGTCCTGGTGGCCGGGTGCTCCACGGCGCCGGTCGCCTCCGCGCCTCCGTCGCCGTCCGCGTCACGTCCCGCGTCGCCGCCGCCGTCGCCGTCAGCCTCGCCCTCCCCCGCCCCCGTCGGCCTCACGCTCGCCTTCGCCGGCGACGTGCACTTCACCGGGCGCACCGCGAGCCTGCTGCGGGACCCGGCGACCGCGATCGGGCCGATGGCGCCGGTCCTGGCCGAGGCCGACCTGGCGGTCGTGAACCTCGAGAGCGCGGTGACCGAACGGGGCACGCCGGAGCCGAAGGAGTTCCACTTCCGGGCGCCGGCGGTGGCGTACGACGCGCTGAAGGCGGCCGGCATCGACGCCGTCACGATCGCGAACAACCACGCGCTCGACTACGGCCGCACCGGCTTCGGCGACACCCTCGACGCCGCGGCCGCGAGGGGGCTGCCGGTGTTCGGCGGGGGCCGGACGATCGACGAGGCGTACGCGCCGCTGGTCCTCACCGTCCGGGGCGTCCGGGTGGCGCTGCTCGGCTTCAGCCAGATCCACACCCTCGCCGAGAGCTGGAAGGCGGGCCCGTCGACCCCGGGCATCGCGATGGCGTGGGACGTGCCCCGCGCCGTGGCCGCGGTGCGGTCCGCCCGCGCGCAGGCGGACGTCGTGGTCGTGTTCAACCACTGGGGCACCGAGACCGTGTCGTGCCCGAACGCGGACCAGAAGTCGTTCGCCGCCGCCCTGGCCGACGCGGGCGCCGACCTCATCATCGGCGCGCACGCCCACGTGCTGCAGGGCGACGGCTGGCTCGGCCGGACCTACGTGGCCTACGGGCTGGGCAACTTCGTGTGGTACGTGGGCTCGGCCGACACCGGCGTCCTGCGCGTCACGGTCCACGGCCGCGCCGCGACCCGGGCGGACTTCGTGCCCGCCGTGGTCTCGGGCACCGGCCAGCCCCGGCCGGTGACCGGGGCCGCCGCGACTGCCGCGGCCAAGCGCTTCGCGGACCTGCGCCGCTGCACCGGCCTGGCGCCCGCCGCCGGGTAGCGACCGCTCAGCAGCCGCGCCGGAAAACCAGCGGTGCCCGCGCCCGGGTGACGGCCGCGGGCGTGGCCGCTCAGCAGCCGCGCCAGACGACCGGCGCGGTCCGGCCGCTGACCACCGGATCGCCGACCGCCCCGCTGGAGGCATTCGGCCCCGTCTCCACCCCGCCGACCAGCACCCGCCCGTCGGCGGTGATGCCCGCCAGAGTGGTGCCGGCCGGTGCCGCGCCGGCGGGCAGCGGCAGCGTGCTGACCTTGCCGTCCCGCCAGAGCGCCGGCGCGCCCGAGCCGGTGGTGCCCGCGACGACGCCGGTGGCGCTGACCCGGCGGCCGCTGATGCCCGTGATCACCTCGACGGCGCCGGTGCGCAGGTTCCACCGAGCCGCCGTGTGCGTGTCGTCGCCCTTACTGTCGGTCGCAGTCGACGTCACGTCGCCGGCGGCCCACTCTCCGGCGGCGGTGGCCGCGGTGGCGGACTCGGCCCCGCGCGGCAGTGGCAGCGTCGTCGTCGCCCCGTCGGCGGCCCACCGCAGCGCGTGCCGGGCGCCCTGGTCGAAGCCGACCGCGATGCCGTCGTCGGTGAGCCCGAGTCCGGAGGCGCTCGCGACGGTCGTGACGATGGCGGTACCGCCGGTGGTGCGCCACCGCACCGCGAGCCAGGTGCCGTCCGCGCGACCCACGGTGCCGAGCACGTCACCGTGGGTGTTGACCGCGTACGCCGCGCCGCCGCTCGCGCCGTCGGGCAGCGGCAGCTGGAGCAGCCGCTTGCCGTCGTAGGCGACGGGGCGCTGCTGGGCCTCGGAGCCGTGCCGATCCGGGCCGGTGAAGCCGACGACCAGCCCGGACGCGTTGACGGCCTGGGGGGTGAACGGCTCGGGCAGTACCGCCGCCACGTCATCGATCCAGAGCACCGCCCGGGGCGCGTCGCGCTGCCCGGTCAGCCCGATCACGTAGCGGCCGGACGGGTCGATCCCGACGGCGGTCACGCCGCCGGCGGTGCCGCTCGGCAGGTCGAGCACGTCGACGACGCAGCCGGGCCCGGCGGGGACGACCGGCGCCGGGCCCGCCGCGCGCAACACCGGCACCAGGCCGAACGCGGCCAGGGCGGTCACCGCCGACGCGGCCACGGTCGCCACCGCGCCCCGGCGCCGGGTCCGGCGCCGCGCCTCGACCAGCACATCGGCGGCCCGCAGGGGCGAGGGCGGCGGGTCCTGCTGCGCGTACCGGTGCAAGGTGTCCTCGATCATGCCTGCCTCCTCTGGTGTGCCGTCGTGACGGAAAGTGACGAGAGCGCGCCGTCGCCGAGCGCGGCGCGCAGTGCTCGCAGCCCGTGATGGGTCCGGCTCTTGACGGTGCCCTCGGAGCACCCGAGCACCTGCGCGACGTCGGCGACCGGCAGGTCGCACAGGAAGCGCAGCATCACCACGACGCGCTGGCGGACCGGCAGCCGGTTCAGGGCCTCCCGGACCATGAGCCGCTCGTCGACGCGGCCGCTGTCGGAGTCGACCACCGAGTCGGGCGGGTCGCCCCGGAGCAGGACCCGCGACCAGCCGCGCCGCCTGTACGCCAGGCAGGCCCGGACCACCATCGTGTGCACGTACGCGTCCAGGTTCGCCACGTCCCCGAGGCGCCCCCACCGCCGGTACAGCACCGTGAGCGCGTCCTGGACCGCATCGTCGGCCCGGTGACCATCTCCGAGCACTAGGTACGCGGTGCGCCGCAGCGCCGGCAACCGGGACTGGACGTACTCCACGTATTCACTCTCGAACGCTGTGCGCAACCGCCGCCTCCCTCATGGCTTCCACCCGACCGATGCGGGCGACGGTGCCGGAGGTTCAAAATCGGGGTCTCGATGACGAGTTCGGCGTCGGCGTGGCGAGCGACGAGGGTCAGCCGGACCTGGTAGTCGAACGCGGTGCGCCAGAGCACGCGCGGGCTACTTGGACGTCAGGGAGCCCAGGGTCTCGTCGAGGTCGAGGGGTTCGCCGTGGAGGTAGGACGTGGTCACGCGCTGGATCAGGGCCACGCGCGCCGGGTTCTCGTCCGTGGTCTCGGCCGACTCGTAGCCCGAGATGCCGCCCAGGGAGTGCTCCGCGCCGAACAGCGTCAGCAGCGTCTTGGCGCCGGGGCTCAGGTGGTACGCGTCCGTGAACCAGTCCGGGCCCCGCGTCGACAGGGCCGACTGGTCGTGGTCGCCCGCCACGATCAGGGCCGGCGTCTTCATGCCCTCGAAGTCCGGGCTCATGAACGGGAAGTGCTCGGCCGCGAACGGGCTCAGGTCGTCGCCGCCGCGGCCGGTGATCGCCAGCAGCACGCCGCCCGAGACTCGGGGATCGGTGAAGTCCTCGCCGCTCGGGGTGCGCGCGCCGAGCAGAGTGCTCGCGGTCTGGGCGCCCCAGGAGTGCCCGGCCACGGCCACCCGCGTGCGGTCCACGCGTCCGGACAGGCCGGGCACGGCCGCCGCCAGCGCGTCGAGCTCGTCGATCGCGCGGGAGAGCTCGGTGATCCGGGTGCGCCAGGTGTCCGGGTCCAGCGGGCGGTTCAGGGTCCGCGAGTCGGGGTGGGTGGGCTGCACGACGACGAAGCCGTGCGCGGCCCAGTGCCCGGCCAGCGGCTCGTAGCTGCGCGCGGACTGGCCGAAGCCGTGCGAGAACACGATCACGGGCAGGGCGGTGCCGGTCACCGGCGCGCAGACGCGCGCCGTCAGGCCGGGCAGGGTGATCGGGTGGACGGAGACCACGGGCGTCGGCATGGCAAGCTCCCAGGGGTACGCTGTTGATGCGGAACACGGTTCCGCTAAAAGTTATCCGGAACCTGGTTCCGCTACCAGGGGATGTGACGGGGGTTACGGTGGCCGACACGCCGCGCAAGCGCCGCTCGGACTCGCGGCGCAACGAGGAGGCGCTGCTCGAGGCGGCCGCCGCGGCGTTCGTCGCGTCGGGCGTCGACGCCCCGGTGCGCGACATCGCGGCCCGGGCCGGGGTCGGCGTCGGCACGATCTACCGCCACTTCCCGACCCGGGCCGATCTCATCGTGGCCGTGTACCGCCACCAGGTCGAGGCCTGCGCCGAGGCGGGACCGGCGCTGCTCGCGTCGAGCCCGTCCCCGCACGCGGCCCTCGCCGCCTGGATCGACCTGTTCGTGGACTTCCTCGTGACCAAGCACGGGCTCGCCGAGGCGATGCGCTCCGACGACTCCGGATTTCAGACCCTGCACTCGTACTTCCTGCAACGCCTCGTCCCCGTCTGCGCCCGGCTCCTCGAGGCGGCCGCCGACGCGGGCGAGATCGCGCCCGGCATGGACGCGCTGGTGCTCATGCACGGCGTCGGCAACCTGTGCATCGGCGCGTCCACCCCCGGCTACGACGCCCGCCGCATGGTGCACCTCGTCGTCGACGGCCTACGCCGGCCGTAGGGTCTCACCCTCCGCGAACGAGCACGGCAGGAGGCGCTGCGACCGCACCTGCCGACCCTCGAGCAGGGCGGTCAGCACGTCCACGGCCTGCTCGCCCATCGCCTCGCGCGGGATCTCGATGCCCGTGAACGCCAGCTTCGACGGCGGCACCGCCCGCGTCGGCTCGCCCAGGGTGATGATCGACAGGTCCGGGCGCAGCGCGTGGACCGCCGGGCCGTCCGCGGCCTCCTCGCACACCACCGCCGTCGCGGTCGTGGACCGGACCGCCTCCAGAGCCGGCAGGCGCCGGGCCGTGGCGCCGCTGCCGCAGATGCCCAGCTCGAAGCCGCGCCACCGGTCGGTCCAGGCCTCGGCGCCCTCCCCCGCGCCCAGGTACGCCAGGCGCGTGTGGCCCAGCGCGACGGCGCGGCGGACGACATCGGCCGTGGCGGTCACGTAGTCCGCGCCGACGTACGGCACCGGACCGCCGGCGTCGTCGCGGCGGCCTATCGAGACGAACGGCGGGCCGGAGCGGACCAGGGTGGTCAGCTCGGCGCGGTCCAGCTCGCGACCCAGGAGGATGCAGCCGTCGGCCAGGCGCAGGCGCTGCAGGATCTGGCGCCGGCCGCTCGTCAGCAGCAGTAAGTCGATGTCCAGCTCCTCCGCGCGGCGCTCGATGCCGACCAGGAACGGGTGGTAGAAGTCGCGGGCGGAGCTGGGGAAGACCGGCTCGTAGGTGAAGACGCCCAGGATCCGGTTGCGCCCCTCGGCCAGGCGCCGGGCGACCGGGTCGGCCACGTAGCCCGTCGCCTCGATGGCCAGCCGGACGCGCTCGCGGGTCTCCGGGGCGATCTTCAGCCGCGGGTCGTCGCGGCCGTTGAGCACGAACGAGACCAGGGTCTGGCTCACGCCCGTCATGCGGGCGATGTCCCGCTGGGTCACCCGTCTGGGCACGACATCAGCGTGCGGAACCGAGCCGGGCAAGTCAAGGAACTAATACGTATTAGTCTCTTGACGGGGTCCGTTCGGCGGATCGAGACTCGCCGCCATGACCGCACGCCGCCACGTGACGATCTGGGCGCTCGTCACCACGCTCCTGACGCTCCTGCACCCGACACCCGCCCGAGCGGCGACGCCGGACACCGCCGCGAGGGTGTCCCTCAACGGGGACCAGTGGCAGTTCAAAGCCGTCAAGATGCCGTACTTCGGCTGGGAGACCCAGGCCTACATCCGCGACGCGATCGACGCGGTGCCGGCCACCGAGTGGAGCACCTGGCACGACGTGCGGGTGCCGATGGCGTGGAACAGCGTCGGGGAGTTCGACTTCCCGAGCTACTGGCACTACATCCACAAGGGCGAGTACAAGCGCACGTTCACCGTCCCGGCCTCGTTCGCCGGCCGGCGGGTCAAGCTGCACTTCGAGGGCGTCAACTGGCAGACCTCGATCACGGTCAACGGCACCCTCGCCGGCACGCACGAGTTCGCACTCACCCCGTTCGACGTGGACATCACCGACCTCGTCACGCCGGGGTCCACGAACAACACGCTCGACATCGTGGTGCAGGACATCACCGCGAACTTCATCGGGCCCGCGCCGAACGAGTACAGCGTCGTGAAGTACCCGATGGGCGTGCGCGGCGAGTACTGGCCCCAGAGCAACGGCGCCGCCCCGCGGCTCTACCACGAGGCCAAGTCCGGCCTGTTCAAGGACGTGGAGCTGGTCGGGGAGCCGGACGTCTCCGTCGAGGACGTCTTCGTGCGGCCCAACCCCGCCGCCGGGACGATCACCGCCGAGGTGACCGTGCACAACGCGACCGCGACCGCGCAGAGCGTCGTCGTGGCCAACCAGGTCGACCGCTGGTCCGACGGCGCCGCCGCGCTCACGTTCGCCGACAGCGCGGCCCGCACGGTGCCGGCCGGGCAGAGCGTGAAGGTCAGCGTCACGCAGCCCTGGACCACGTTCCAGCTGTGGTGGCCGGACGACCCGGTGCTGTACAACCTCGTCACCACGCTCAAGGTGGGAGCCGACCGCATCCAGCACACGGAACGGTTCGGCGTGCGCGACGTGAAGGCGGTCAGCGACGGCGACCCGGACGTGCGGGGCGTCTACGTCAACGGGGTCAGGACCGCGCTGTTCGGCGAGTCCATCGAGACCAACCTGCACGGCGCCGGCGTCGCCGGGATCGAGGCCGACGGGCTCACGTTCAACGGCAACTGGGCCCTGACCCGCTCGTACTTCAGCCAGGTCATCGACGTCGCCAAGGCGATGAACATCAACGTCCTGCGCATCCACCGCGGCTGGGCGCTCAACCGCGACATCGTCGACGTCGCCGACGAGAAGGGCATGATGCTCATCGCCGAGAACCCGGTCACGCACCCGAGCTGGGAGGTCCCGCTCGCGGCCGCGCAGCGCGAGACCGGCCTCGAGGCGGTGCTCGGCATCGCCAGGCACTACCGCAACCACCCGTCGATCGTGATGTGGTCGATCTCGAACGAGAACCCGGCGTACAACACCGAGCTGACCGCCGGCATGAAGACCGGCTACGGCGGCGAGGACGCGGTGAACCCCGACATCCAGCTCGTCTCCGCCGACGCCGAGACGGCCGAGGTGAAGTCGGACGGTTACCTCGGCGGCTATCTGAACAACCCGACGCCGAAGACGTGGTTCACCTACGAGGAGAACGCGTCGTACCTCAAGCTGGGCGACGCCGCCCGCCGCGCCTCGGTGATCGACTCGATGCGCATCTTCCGCCAGCAGCGCATGAGCCTCGGCTACGACGCCAAGGTCATGCTCGCCTTCTACAACTTCCAGAAGGTCTTCTCGCTGCCGCCGGACACCTACGCGGTGCCGTGGAGCGCCGCCGACGTCGCCGGGCCCGGGTACCACGCGAAGTACCTGTGGCACAGCATCATGAACCCGTACACGAGCCCGCCGACGACGACCGCGATGCGGGACGCCCAGGAGCTGTGGCAGGACACCTACGCGCCCGTCGCGGTGTTCGACAAGGCCTGGGTCGACGCCGCCATGACGGGGCCGGGGCTCAGCACGCCGTACAGCACCGGCCGCACCTTCTTCGTCTTCAACAGCGACCTGCGGGACCGCTCGACCGCCGTGACGGTCGGCTGGAGCCTCGTCGACGCGGACTCCGGCGCGGTCATCCGCTCCGGCTCGAGCGTGCAGAGCGTGCCGCTGGGCGGCTCGGCGAGCGTCACGGTCGACACCGGTACGACCGCGACCCAGAACGTGCTGCTGCGCCTGACCGCTGCCAAGTCCGGCACGGTGCGCTTCGACGAGACCCTGGCCTTCGGCGGGGCCGTCCCGCCGCCCCCGCCGACCCAGTCCGTGCCCGGCGGCGACGTCGTGGTGCTCGACAACGGCGAGGCGGGCACGGCCACCAGCGGGCTGACGCGCTCGACCGCCTATACCGGCACGTACGGGCTCGACGCCGCGGCGAAGACCGCCCCGCAGGCCGGCGACCTGGCCCGGTTCACGCCGTATCTGGGCACCTCCGGGCAGTACGACATCTGGATGCACGTGCCGGGCGGGCTGTCCGGCACCCAGAAGGTGAACGTGGTGCGCGACGACGGCGGGCTGGTGCAGAGCTCCGCGATGGTCGACACCGCCGCGGCCGGGTGGGTGAAGGTGCCCGGCGGGCCGTATCGGATGAGCGCGGGCCAGGCCGCGAACTTCCTCGAGCTGGTGCCCGGCGGGACCGCGCCCGCGCTGGTGGCCGACGGGGTCGCGTTCCAGCGGGTGACGGGCGGGGCGACGACGCTGAAGGTCGACGAGAGCCGGGCGCCGGGGCACGGGGCGACGTGGCAGTACCTCGGCACGTACACCTGCGGCGGTGGCACCTCCTGCTCGGTGCGGCTGAGCAACGCGGCCAACGGGCGGGTCGTCGCCGACGCGGTGCAGTTCCGCCGCGGGGGCAGCACCGTCACGGTCGACGAGGACCAGGCGGCGCGCACCGGCGCGTGGACGAGCGCCGCGAAGCCGGCATCGGTCGGCGGGGACGTGCTCTACGCCGATCCGGGGGCGGCCGCGACCATCACCTACTCCCCCGCGCTGCCGAGCGCCGGGGCGTGGGACGCGTACCTCACCTGGGACGACAACGCCGGCAACCAGCGCGCGACCGACCTGCCCGTGACGGTGGCGAGCGCGGCCGGCTGGGACGTGTTCGACGACGGGATGGACACCCCGGCGTCGTGGACCGGCGTGGGCGGCGGCGGGGCGACGACGTGGACGGGCTCGGCGGCGCGGGTCGTCGACTCCAGCACCACGGACTACTACGCGATCGCGCGCGCCGGCACCACCCCGCCGACGGGGGCCTTCACCTACGAGTTCGTGGCGCACACGAACGCGGCCGGCAGCGCCGAGGTGGCGGTCCGCTCGGGCTCGTACTACATCCGGGTCGTGCTCAACCACGGCACCGCGGGCTCGGCCACGGACGGCTACGGCAGCGCGGCGAAGTCGTTCACGCTCGACACGACGGCGGAGCACACGTACCGGGTGGTGGTGCACGCGTCGTACGCGTACGACCTCTACGTCGACGGCGTGCTGCGCTGGTCCGGGGCGGCGAGCAAGGGCAGCGGCACCAACATCGTGAAGATCGGCTCGGAGCCGGCCACCCGGGCCGACCTCACGGTCGACCGGGTGTCGATGGGCACGGGCGAGCGGCTGCCGTAGCGGGCACCGGGGACGCCGGGGGCTCCGCGCGAGCGGGGTCCCCGGCGTCCCCGGGCGGGCACCTACCCGCCGGAGGCCTTGCGGGCGCGGTATGCGGCGACGTTCTGCCGATTGCCGCAGCCGGACTCGCAGAAGCGGCGGGAGCGGTTCTTCGACAGGTCGACGACGACGTCCTGGCAGTCGTCGGCGGCGCACACGCGGAGGCGGTCGAGGGCGCCGGCCCGGATGACGTCGACCATCGCCATCGCGAACTCGACCATGAGCCGCACGTCGAGCGGCTGCTCGGCGGCGGTCGCGTGCAGGTGGTAGTCAAACTCGTCGTGCCGGACGAGCTGGGGCAGGGCGCGGCCCTCGCGCAGCATGGCGTTGACGAGCTCGACGGCCTCGTCCTCGCCGGCGTTCCACAGCGCCCGCAGCCGGGGCCGCAGCGCGCGGACGGCCTCGAGCTCGGCCTCGTCGTGGCGGTGGGAGCCGGTGTACCGCTGCCGGAGCACGAACGCGTCGAGCGCGGCGATGTCGGGCAGCAGCTCGCCGTCGCCGGCCGAGTCGGTGTTGACGAGGGCCGCGGTCGCGGTGAGCGTGAGTTCGGTGTCATGAGTGAAAATCTTCTTGACTCCTTACTGGCGCGGGCCTACGTTGCTGTCATGAGCATAACGCGGTTTGGCCATGACGCCCGGGGGCGCGGCGCGGCCGGGCTGGGCCTCGCGGTGCTGGGCTCGGCGATGTTCGGCACCTCCGGGGTGTTCGCCGACGCGCTGATGGCCACCGGCTGGACGCCGGGCGCCCTGGTCACCTACCGGATCGCGATCGCCGCGCTGGTGCTCACCCCGTTCGCGCTGTGGTCGCTGCGGGGCCGGTTCGGGCTGCTGCGCTCGGCGCTCGGCGAGGTGCTCGCGTTCGGGGCGGTCGCGGTCGCCGGGTGCCAGCTGTTCTTCTTCAACGCGGTCCAGCGCCTCGACGTGGGCGTCGCGCTGCTGCTGGAGTACGGCGGCATCCTGCTCGTGGTGGCGTGGGCCTGGCTGCGGCACGGGCAGCGGCCGCGGCGGCTCACCGTCGCCGGGAGCGTCGCGGCGCTGGCCGGGCTCCTGCTGGTGCTCAACCCGGCCGGGGGCGGCCTCGACCCGATCGGCGTGCTGTGGGGCATCCTGGCCGGCACCGGCCTGGCCGTGTACTTCGTGATGGCCTCCCGCGGCGAGGGCGCCCTGCCCCCGATCGCGCTGGCGTGGGCGGGCATGGTCGTCGGCGCGCTCGGCCTCGCGGTCTTCGACGTCACCGGCCTGCTGCCGTTCCGCACGAGCACCGCCGACGTCACGCTGCTGGACCGGGCGATGCCCTGGCCGGTGCCGATCGCCGGGCTGGCCATCATCGCCGCGGCCCTCGCCTACGCCACCAGCATCGCCGCGACCCGCCTGCTCGGCGCGAAGGTGGCCTCCTTCGTCGGCCTGCTCGAGGTGCTCTTCGCCGTGCTGTTCGCGTGGCTCGCCCTGGGCCAGCGCCCGGGCGGCTGGCAGCTGGCCGGCGGCATCGTGGTGCTCGCCGGGATCGCCCTGGTCCGGGCGGACGACGACGGCGAGGCCGCCGCGGCGGAAACGCTCCCGCCGGTCACCGCGGCCGCGGAGCCGGCCCTGGCGCCCGGCCCGCACGGCGGGTAACCGATCGATCCGCGCCGCGGCTCGCCCTGAGGAATGCCGGCCGTTCCGGTACGTTCGACGGCATGACGGCCCCGACCCGCCGCGAGACGCGCGCGCTGCTGGCCCGGGCCGCCGGGACGCACGCCGACGCCGAGGCGATCGCGCACGCCGTGGGCGCGGCCCGGACCGAGGTCCTCGAGGCCTACGCGGTCGCGAGCGAGCCGCAGGTGTGGACCGCGATCGAACAGATGTCGATCGAGACGGTCAAGGACACCGTGGACGGACGGGCCCGGCTCGACGAGCTGCCCGCCCACGGCATCAACTCGGTCGCCGACGTGCTGCGCGCCGGGCCGCAGCGGCTGACCCGGGTGCCCGGCATCGGCGAGGGCACGGCCCGCAAGACCATCCACGCCGCCGAGCAGCTCAAACTGGCCGCCCGCGATGCGCTGCAGTTCCGCATCGACTTCGACCCGAAGAACCCGGACATGACCCGCCTCGTGCGGGCGCTCTACACCTGGGGCGCGGTGTGGACCACGGCCGGCTCCCACGAGGCCGAGGCGAAGCGGCTCGCGGCGGACCTGGCCGAGCAGCGGCCGATCGCCGGGCCCGCCGAGGCCGGGCCGCTGCGGCGGCTGTTCATGCGGGCCGGGGACAAGGCGGTCGCCGACGAGGCCGCCGGCCGGGTCCGGGCGCTGGTGGACGCGGCCGAGGCGAGCGGCCTGCCCGCGGCCGCCGCGGCGGTGCGCAAAGTCCGCACGCCCCGGGACAAGCAGGTCTGGCGCGACTTCGAACAGCACTCGGCCGACTACTACGGCCTGCTCGCCCAGGTCGTCGGCCTCGGCGGCGACGTCGCCGCGAGCGAGGGCTTCCTGCCGGCCGACATCGTCGAGCGGGTCGGCGCGCAGCAGCTGGACACGTCCCGGCTCAACGACCGGCTCCGGCTGCGCGGCTACCAGTCGTTCGGGGCCCGGTTCGCGCTCGTGCAGCGGCGGGTCGTGCTCGGCGACGAGATGGGGCTGGGCAAGACGGTCCAGGCCATCGCCGCGATGGCCCACCTGGCCGCGCGGGGCTCCACCCACTTCCTCGTCGTCTGCCCGGCCAGCGTCCTGATCAACTGGTCCCGCGAGATCGCCCGGCACTCGTCGATCCCGGTCGTCAGCCTGCACGGCAGCGGCCGGGCGCGGGCGGTCGCCCGGTGGCGGGCCCAGGGCGGCGCCGGCGTCGTCACGTTCGGCTCGCTCGGCGCGCTCCAGCTGCCGCCGCCCCGGCCCGCGCTGATGGTCGTCGACGAGGCCCACTACGTGAAGAACCCGGGCGCGAAGCGGTCCCAGGCGGTCAACCGGGTCGCGGCCGAGTCCGAGCGGGTGCTGTTCCTCACCGGCACGCCGATGGAGAACCGCATCGACGAGTTCCGCGCCCTCATCGAGCACCTGCGGCCGGAGATCGCGGCCGGCATGGGGCCCGAGCACGCGGCGATCAGCGTCGAGGCGTTCCGCCGCGCGGCCGCCCCGGTCTACCTGCGCCGCAACCAGTCCGACGTGCTCACCGAGCTGCCGGAGCTGGTGCAGGTCGACGAGTGGGAGGAGTTCGGCGCCGAGGACGGGGCCGCCTACCGCGACGCGGTGCGCGACGGCAACTTCATGGCCATGCGCCGGGCCGCGTTCGCCGTGCGCCGCCCGCAGGACTCGGCCAAGCTGACCCGCCTGCTCGAGCTGGCCCGGGAGGCCATGGCCAACGGTCGCAAGGTCGTGGTCTTCTCGTACTTCCGCGACGTCCTCGCCACCGTCGGCGCCGCGCTCGGGGCCGCCGCGTGCGGGCCGATCACCGGCTCGACCCCGGTCGCCGAGCGCCAGCGGATCGTGGACCGGTTCACCGCCGCCGCGAAGCCGGCCGTGCTCGTCTGCCAGATCGAGGCCGCCGGCGTCGGCGTGAACATCCAGGCCGCCTCGGTGGTGATCCTGTGCGAGCCGCAGGTGAAGCCGTCGATCGAGGCCCAGGCCATCGCCCGCGCGCACCGGATGGGCCAGGTGCGCACGGTGCAGGTCCACCGCCTGCTCATCGCCGACTCGGTGGACGAGCGGATGATCGAGCTGCTCGGCTCGAAGGCGCAGCTGTTCGACGCGTACGTCCGGCACAGCACGATCGCGCAGGCCACTCCGGGTGCGGTGGACATGTCGGAGGTACAGCTGGCGCGCCTGATCGTGGCCCAGGAGCAGCAGCGGCTCTCGGGCGCGCCGCAGCCGGCCCCGACGCCGTGAGCACCGCGGGTCAGGGCTCCAACGCGGCGCTGAAGTCGGACGTGGCGCCGGCGGGGCGCAGGGAGTGGGTGCCGTCCGCGCGCCGCAGCCGCAGCCCGTCCTCCTCGCGGGCGCGCCGCCACGCGACGTACGCACCCGCGCCCAGCACCGGCAGCAGCGCCACCCCGAGGACCGCGAGCGTCACCGCCTGCGAGGTCGTGGCCGCCGCCGCGGCCGGCAGGAACAGCACCGGCGCCAGCGCGACCGGCCCGGCCGCCACCGCGCGCCACCAGCCGCGGCGGCGCCGGGCGATGCCGGGGCTGGCGATCGTGAACGCCACGGTCCCGCCGCACTCGGGGCAGGTCAGCTCGGCCCGGGAACGGCCGGTCGCCGGGCGGGGCGCCGCGACGGGGTAGAGGGCGTAGGTGTTCCAGGATCCGCCCGCCGACTCCCCGGAGCCCGTCCGGTGGGCGAGCTGCCGCAACGGCGCATCAACCGCCATCGAACTACTGTAAGGCTCAGCACCCCGGGTAGAACATGGACAGCACGGAGAGCAGGGCCAGGACCGCCCAGCCCGCGCGCAGCGCCGCCCAGAAGGGGACCGGCGGCTTGAGCAGCAGGGACACGCCGAACGCGAGCCCGCCGAGGACGAGCTGGGCGCCGCCGTACGTCAGGATCAGCGCGGTCAGCAGGTTGAACCGCCCGCTGGGGTCCAGCGACGAGCCGCAGCCGAGCCCGTCGCCCCCGTGCGCGCGCATGACGACGATCGCGGCCACGTCGGCCAGGAGGTTGCCGACGATGGCGATCGCGACGCCGAGGGCGGACTGGAGGATACGAGGCGACATCGCGCCCGATCTTAGGCGATGTTCGGCGACGCAGCAGCTCGCAGGTGTGCGCGGCCCGGGTGGCGCCTCAGGACGTCACCACCATGACGGCCCGTGGGGCCAGGACGCGGCCCGGGCCGGCGAGGGCGGACACGTCCAGCGGGCGGTCGGTGCGGTTGATGAGGAAGCGGTGCGCGCCCCGCACGGCCAGCTCGACGGCGCCGCGCAGGGCCGCGGGCAGCTCGCTCGGCACGCCGGCCCGCGCGGCCAGGGTCGCCAGCAGCGGGGTCAGGCCGGCCGGGCCGAGGCGCGTGGAGACGTACGCGGCCGAGCCGGGGCCGAGCGCCCGGCGGGTCACGGCCGGTCTTCCCGCCTGCTCGCCGGTGGTGTACCGCACGAGCACCTCCGTCGCCGGGTCCACCACGTCGATGCGGTCGGTCCACAGCGTGCCGGTCGAGCCGTCGTCCAGCGCCACGCGCTCGTCGTCCAGCAGCGGGCCGAACTCCTCGATGCGCAGGCCGAGCAGGTCGCGCAGCGCGCCCGGGTAGCCGCCCAGCCACACGTGCTCGTGCTCGTCCACGATGCCGGAGAAGTAGGTGGTGACCAGGTGCCCGCCGGCGTCCACGAAGGCCTCCAGCCGGTCGGCCAGCGGCCGCGGCACCATGTACAGGATCGGCGCGACGACGAGCTCGTAGCGCTCCCAGGCGCCGTGCGCGGGCACGACGTCGGCGCGGATGCCGAGGTTCAGGAAGGCCGTGTACCAGTCCAGGGCCTCGCGCCGGTAGCGCACCCGGTCGCTGGGGTGCGAGTCCTGCTCGGACGCCCACCAGGACTCCCAGTCGAACAGGATCGCGGCCCGGGCCGGCTCGCGGGGCGTCCCGGCGACGGGGGCCAGGTCGCGCAGCGTGGCGCCGAGCTCGGTGACGGCCCGGAACACGTCGCTGTCCTCGCCGGCGTGCGGGATCATCGCCGAGTGGTACTTCTCGGCCCCGCCGGCCGACTGGCGCCACTGGAAGAAGCAGACCGCGTCCGCGCCGTGGGCCACGTGCGTCAGCGAGTCGCGGGCCAGCTCGCCCGGGGCCTTGGCCTTGTTCACCGGCTGCCAGTTGACCGCGCTGGTGGAGTGCTCCATGAGGTACCACGGACGCCCACCGGCGAGATTGCCGACCAGGTTCGCGGAGAACGAGAGCTCGTCCAGGCCCTGTGGCCCCGGGATCACGTAGTGGTCGTTGGCGACGAAGTCGAGCTCGGCCGCCCATTCGGCGTAGTGCATGCCGCGGGTGTCGCCCATGAGCAGGAAGTTCGTCGTCACCGGGATGTCCGGGGTGTACTGCCGCAGCAGGTCACGCTCGGCCCGCAGATGCTCGCGCAGGGCGTCGGACGAGAAGCGCTTGAAGTCCAGCTGCTGCGTCGGATTCGGGTAGGACCCGGGCGCGGGCCGCCGCGGCGGGAGGACCTGCTCCCAGTCGCCGTAGGTCTGGGACCAGAACGTCGTCGCCCACGCGTGGTTGAGCGCGCCGATCGTGCCGTACCGCCGCCGCAGCCACAGCCGGAACGCCCGGGCGGCGTCGTCGGAGTAGTCGTAGACGTTGTGGCAGCCGAGCTCGTTGTTCACGTGCCAGGCGGCCAGGGCCGGGTGGGTGCCGTAGCGCTCGGCGAGCGCGGCGACGAGCTCGAGGGCGTGCGCGCGGAACACCGGCGACGTCGGCCGCCAGTGCTGCCGCGCGCCCGGCCACACGGTGCGCCCGTCGCGGTCGACGGGCAGGATCTCGGGGTGGGCCGCGGTGAGCCACGGCGGCGGGGACGCCGTCGCCGTGGCCAGGTCGGCCGCGATGCCGTGGCCGTGCAGCAGGTCCATCACCTCGTCGAGCCACGCGAAGTCCCAGGCGGCGGCGCGGGGCTGGATGCGGGCCCACGAGAAGATGGCCAGGGACACGATGTTGACCCCGGCCGTCTTCATCGCCCGCATGTCCTCGCGCCAGACCTCGCGCGGCCACTGCTCCGGGTTGTAGTCGGCGCCGAACGCGAGGCGCGGCCGGCCGGGCTCCGACGGCCAGCGCAGCCATCGGTGACGGGGGTGCTGCGGCACGGACGAACTCCCTTACTTGACGGTGAAGCCCTGCTCCCGCCCGTACTTCACGGACGCGTCCTGCCACGCCTTGAGCCCGTCCTGCAGGGTCGCCCCGCCGATGTAGGCCTTGCCGGCGGTGTCGTTGTAGATGCTGTTGGCGTACACCTGGAACGGCAGGTACGACCAGCCGCTCGCGACCTGCCCGGCGGCGTCGGAGAGCACCTGGTTGACCTTCTGGCCGCCGAAGTACGGGAACTCCTTGTCCCGGAACGCCGGCGAGCTCAGCTGCTCGGTGGTCGCGGGGAAGGCGCCGTTGTCGGCCCGGCTCTGCGCGCCCGCGCCGACGGTGGCGTACCTCGTGAACGCGTACGCCAGCTGCTTGTTCTTGCCGAGTTTCGGCAGGGCCAGCGACGAGCCACCGTTCTCGGCCACGACCTTGCCGCCCGCCGTCCACTGCGGCATCGGCGCGACCCGCCACTTGCCGTCCGCGGCCTTCACGCCGGACTCGAGGTTCGCGGGCATCCAGGCGCCGATGACGAGCGTGGCGATCGTGCCGTCGCCGAGGCCCTTGTACCAGCCGTCGCTCCACCCGTTGATCGGCGCGAGCAGCTTGCCGTCGATGAGCTTCTGCCACAGGGCGGTGAACTGCTTCGTGCCGGCGTCGGTGAAGTCGACGCCGACGCTGGTGCCGTCCACTGTGTATGGTCGCCCGCCGGCCTGCCAGATCATGCTGGTCGTGAACCCGGCGTCGCCGGTGTCGCTGGTGATGTAGACCTTCGGGTCGGCGGCGTGCAGCTTCTGGGCCGCCTCGTAGTACTGGTCCCAGGTCGCGGGGACCGCGACGCCGTGGGAGTCGAAGACCTCCTTGTTGTAGAACAGCGCCATCGGGCCGGAGTCCATCGGCAGCCCGAACAGCGTGCCGCCCGAGTGCACGGCGCCCCACGGGCCGGGGGTGAAGGTCCCGTCGAGCCCGGAGCCGTAGCCGCCGAGGTCGTCGAGCTGCTTGCCCAGCGCGAACTGGGGCAGCGCGTAGTACTCGACCTGGGCCACGTCGGGCACGCCGCTGCCGGCCTTCATCGCGTTCTGCAGCGCGGTGTACTGCTTGTCGCCGGTGCCGACGTTGCGCAGGTCGACCTTCACCTTCGGGTACTTGGTCTGGAAGTCGGCGACGACCTGCTTGAGGGTCGGCTCCCACGCCCACACGGTGAGGGTGCCGCCGGCGTCGAGCGCGGCCTGCAGGTCCTTGTCGGACGCACCGGTGGGCTTGTCCTCCTCCTGGGATCCGCAGCCGGCAACCAGCAAGGCGGACGCGGCTGCGAAGAGCAGGCTTCTACGGCTGATGGACGTCATGATGTTCCCTTCGCGGGGTGTACGAGGGCTTATTCCTTGACGCTTCCGGCGCTCAGGCCGGACTGCCAGTACCGCTGCAGCAGCAGGAACGCGGCGATCAGCGGCACGATGGTGAGCAGGGAGCCGGTGATGACGAGGTTGAACACGACGTCGCCGCCGGCGGTGACGGCCTGCCGGTTCCAGGCGGACAGGCCCAGCGTCAGCGGGTACCAGTCCCGGTCCTTGAGCATGACCAGCGGCAGGAAGTAGTTGTTCCAGGTCGCGACGACGTTGAACAGCAGGACGGTGACGGTGCCGGGGGCCAGCAGCGGCGCGGCGATGCGGAAGAACGTGCGGAACTCGCCCGCGCCGTCGACCCGCGCGGACTCGAGCAGCTCGTCGGGGACCGCGTCGGCCGCGAACGTCCACATGAGATAGAGGCCGAACGGCGAGACGAGCGACGGGATGACGATCGACCACGGGGTGTCGGTGAGGCCCAGGTTCGAGAACATCAGGAACGTCGGCACCGCCAGCGCCGTGCCCGGCACCGCGACCGCCCCGATGACGACCGCGAACACGCCCCGCCGGCCGGGGAAGTCGAACTTCGCCAGCCCGTAGCCGGCCAGCGCGGCGAGCAGGGTGGCGCCCCCGGCCCCGGCGACCACGTAGAGCAGGGTGTTGAGCAGCCACCGGGTGAAGATGCCGCCGTCGTACGTGAACGTGTCGGCGATGTTGTCGAAGAGCGCGAAGCCGTGGCCGAACCACAGCCCGAACCTGCTCAGCAGGTCGGGCTGCGTCTTGGTGGCGTTGACGAGCAGCCACGCCAGGGGCAGCAGGGCGTAGACCAGCATGACGCCCGACAGCACGGTGAGGGTGACGCTGCGGCGGGGTCGCATCAGGCGGCCCGCCGCAGCCCGCGCAGCTGCACGGCGTAGGCGACGGCCATCGTCAGCACGCCCATGACGATGGCCACGGTGGCCGCGTAGTTGTACTGCTGGCCGCCGAAGCTGAGGTAGTACGCGTACAGGTTGGGCGTGAAGTAGGTCGGGATCGTGTTCGGCGCGAGGATGCGCAGGATGCTCGGCTCGGCGAAGAGCTGGAAGCTGCCGATGATGGAGAAGATGGTCGCGATGAGCAGCGGGCCGCGCAGCGCCGGGAGCTTGATGGCGCGGATGACGCGCAGCTGCCCGGCGCCGTCGAGCGCGGCGGCCTCGTAGAGCGCCGGGTTCACGACTCGCAGCGCGGAGTACAGGATCAGCATGTTGTAGCCGACGAACTCCCAGGTCACGACGTTGCCGATGGAGGCCAGGACGTATCTGGGCGACAGCGGGTCGGGCAGGTCGACGCCGAGCGCGTCGCCGAGGTTCGCGACCAGGCCGAACTGGGTGCCGTACATGAAGCCCCACAGCAGGGTGGCGACCACGGCGGGCACGGCGTAGGGCAGGAAGACGGCGATGCGGAAGAACGCGGCGCCGTGCAGCCGCCCGCTGTCGATGGCCAGGGCCAGCAGCAGCGCGAGCAGCAGCATGATCGGCACCTGGACGACCAGGAACAGCGCGACCCGCCCGAACGCCGACCAGAACTGCGGGTCGCCGACGGCCTTGGTGTAGTTGCCGAGGCCGACGAAGGTGGTGCCGCCGATCAGGCGGGTGCGGAAGAGGCTCAGGTAGATCGCGTAGCCGATCGGGGCCAGGAAGACGAGCGCGAACACCGCCATGAACGGCGCCACGAACCGCCAGCCCGCCCAGGATCGTCGCCGCACGGTGCCGCTCCCTCCGCCGTGTTTACGTAAACATCGACTGACGCTTTCTGCGCATCCGTGTGGATGTTTACGCAAACATTGGTTGCGGTATGGTGGCACCCCTCAACATGAACCGTCAAGACACGCCTGGAGCGCGCATGGACCAGCAGGCCCGCACCGCGGATCGCGGCGGCGCCGGCGTGCCCGGCGGCCGGCGCAAGCAACGGGTGTCGATGGCCGACGTGGCCGCCCGGGCCGGCGTCTCGGCCCAGACCGTCTCGCGCGTGTCCAACGGTCACTCGGCGGTCGTGGAGTCCACGCGGCAGCAGGTCCTCGCGGCGATGCGCGAGCTCGGCTACCGCCCGAACAGCGCGGCGCGGGCCCTGCGCTACGGGCAGTTCAACACCATCGGCGTGATCCTGTTCGGCCTGTCCTCGACGGGCAACAGCCGCACCGTGGAGGCGATCGCGACCCACGCCGCCGCCGCCGGGTACGCCATCACCCTCATTCCGGTGGGCGTACCGACCCAGGACAACGTCCTCGGCGCGTTCACGCGCATGGACGAGCTGGCGGTCGACGGCGTCGTGGTCATCATGGAGGTCCACCTCCTCGACGCCGGCACGGTCGCCTTACCGCCCGGCGCCCACGTGGTCGTCGTCGACTCCGACGCCGGCGACCGCTACCCGGTCGTCGACACCGACCAGGCCGACGGCGCCCGCCAGGCCGTCCGCCACCTGCTCGACCTGGGCCACCCGACGGTCCACCACGTGGCCGGCCCGGAGGAGTCGTACGCCGCCTCGCGCCGCGCCGACGCCTGGCGCTCGGTGCTGTCGTCGGCCGGCCGCCCGATCCCGGACCTGCGGCGCGGCGACTGGTCGGCCCGCTCGGGCTACGAGGCCGGTCTCGCCCTGGCCGCCGACCCGTCGTGCACGGCCGTCTTCGCCGCGAACGACCAGATGGCCCTGGGCGTGCTGCGAGCCTGCCACGAGTCCGGCCGCCCGGTCCCGGCCGAGGTGAGCGTGGTCGGCTTCGACGACATCCCGGACGCCGCCTCCTACCTGCCGCCGCTGACCACGGTCCACCAGGACTTCGCCGAGGTGGGGCGCCGCTGCGTGCAGGCCCTGCTGGCCCAGATCAGCGACTCCCCGGCCCACCCCGGCACCGACCTGGTCCCGACCCGCCTCATCACGCGCGCGAGCACCGCCCCCTACCCGAGCGGCCTGCGCAGGATGTAGTTCAGCCCGAACTCGGTCTCGCTCTCGCGCACGTCGACGTACCCGAGCCGCCGGTAGAACCCGTGCCCGGTGATGCTCGCCCCGGTCTCCATGAACGCGTGCCCCTCGGCCTTGGCGAGGCCCTCGATGTGCGCCATCAGCGCCCGCCCGATCCCCTTCCCGGCCGCCCGGGGGTCGACGAACATCGTGTAGACCTTGTTGCCGTCCCGCGACACCGTGCCGTGCGGGGCCACCCGCATCTCCCGCAACCCCGCCAGCTCGACCAGCCGCCCGGGCGTGAAATGTGCACACATCCGCTCGATGACCTCGGCCGGGTAGTCGCGGCTGTTCGTCTCACGCAGACAACGCCCGATGATCCCCGCCACGACGACCGCATCGACTTCCTCGAACCGGCGAATCCTCACGCCACGCCACCCTCCCGGAACCACCGCCGCGCCGTCGCCACCGCCCGCCCGCGGTCCCCGCCGACGGACACGAGCCTAGTGGCGGAAGAGGCGCAGGCCGGTGTGGGTCAGGGTGATGCCGTGGCGGGCGGCGAACTCCGCGATCTCCGCGGAACGGGCGGCGCCGCCCGGCTCGGCGATCGCCGTCACGCCGTAGCGGGCCGCTTCCGTGATGTTGTCGGCGAAGGGCAGGGCGCCGTCCGAGGCGAGGCTCACGCGCCCGGTCCCCGGTGGTGCCCCACCCTCGCCAGTCCCGGCCGCTGCCCCGAGCGTAATCCAGGCCGCGGAGCAGGCTCAGTCCAGGCTCCGCAGGAGCTTGCGGGCGATGGCGTCGAGCGCGGCGCGCTCCCCCGCGCTCAGGGCCGACAGCAGCCGCGACTCGTTCGCCACGTGCTCCGTGGTCACCGCGTCGACCAGGCGCAGGCCCTCCGGGGTCAGGGCGACCCGCAGGCTGCGGCGGTCGTCGCGGTTGGCCCGGCGCTCGACCAGCCCGGCCTCCTCGAGCCGGTCGAGGCGGTTGGTCATCCCGGCGCGCGACAGCATCAGGGTGTCGGCCAGCGCCGAGGGGATCAGCTCGTACGGCTCCCCGGCCCGGCGCAGCGCCGCCAGCACGTCGTACTCGCCCCGCTGCAGCCCGTGCGCGGCGAACGTGGCGTCCACAGCCCGGCCCAGCCGCCCGAACAGCCGGCCGAGGCGCCCGAAGGTGGCCATGGCGTCCAGGTCCAGGTCCGGCCGCTCGCGGCGCCACTGCTCGATGATCCGGTCCACGTCGTCCGGCGGCGTCGTCATGCCGACAATACTATTCGAGGCAAGATAGTTCGACGCCTTATTATTCGAGGCATGACTACTTACGCGCTGAGCGCGCAGACATACATCGAGCGGCCCGCCGAAGACGTGTGGGCGTACGTGGCCGACTACGCCAACGACCCCGCCTGGCGCCGCGGCGTCACCCGGATGGTGCCGACGCCACCGGGGCCGGCCCGCGAGGGGACGGTCACCGACGAGCTGATGCGCCTGGCCGGCAGCGGCTACCACAACCTCGGCGTGGTGACCGCGGTCGACCCCGGCCGGCACTTCGCCTGGCGCACGACGCAGGGCGCCGACGCCCACGGCTCCCGCACGGTGACCCCGGCCGGCGCCGGCGCGACCGTGCGCCTGGAGCTGCACGTGACCCTGCACGGCCTGCAGCGCCTGGCCGCGCCGCTGCTGCGCCGCAACCTCGCCGGCGACGCGGACCGGCTCCGGACCGTGCTGACCGCCCGGTAGCGGCGCTACCGGCGACGCGTCACGACGCGCGCGGCGTGACCGGGTTGGAGATGTTCAGCGCGAGCGCCTCCACGTCCCACGACGTGATGGTGTCCGCCCGGTCGATGAGCATGGGGAAGGGGCCGGGATCGATCGGCTCCTGGGCGGGCGGGAACACCATCGGCATGTACTGCCAGCCGCCGTCGCAGTCGACCGCGCCCACATGGTCGAAGGACTTGCCGCGGATGTGCAGGGTGAGCCGGCCGGAGCCCGAGCAGCGGGCCCGGACCTTGATGTACCGGTCGCCGGGAATGGCGACCTCGGCGTGGGCCGCGGTGTGCTCCGCCGAGCTCCACCGGCCCACCGGCCGACCGGCGTAGGGAAAGCTGGTCGACAGGTCGGGCGCGGTGGTGGTGGCCGGCGCCGACGCCGGTCCGGGCGCCGGGGCGGCGGGGCTCGCCGGGCCGGTGCAAGCCACCGTCCCGACGAGCGCCACCAGACCTACCAGCGCCGTTGTCACCAACGACCGCGGCATGACGTCCTACTTGATGTGGCCGAGGACGGACTTTCCGACATCGGCTGCGCTCTTGCCGCCCGAGGGGATCGTGCCCATCGAGACGGGCCGCATCTCGGAGCCAAGGTACGTCACCTTCATTCGTATCGCGGTGTAGTCGACGGTACTGCCGTCGGACCGATGGCCGGAGTACTCGACCCTTTCCCACTTCACCGAGACGATCGGCACGACGACGTACCGCTCGCCCGGGTTGGTGTGGAACGACTCGCCGACCTCGGTCTGGATGGTCTTCGACACGGTGAAGGTATAGTCCCAGGAGGCTTCGTAGCTGGTCCCGACCTTGGCCGTGGCCACCCCGTCGGTGACCTCTCCCTCGGCGGACACCACTTGCACGCCGCCCATCCCCTCGGCCCACTCGTTGGTCACGGAGACAGTCGTCTTCGTGTCGTAGTCCTTGGCGACGTAGGGGTCACCGAACACCATCGACAGCGGGACATCGTCGAGGGCGAACTGCTGCTCGCCGCCGGTCGCGAGGATTTTCTCCTGCAGCGGTGGCGGGCCGAGGTGGGCGTTGGCCTGGGCCCGGGCCTTCTTCAAGCGGCGCTTGGCGCAGGCGGCGTCGCAGTGCGCGGTGATGTCGTTGTCGATCCGGTCCTCTTCGTCCTTGCGCTTGCGGCCCTCCTCCGTCTGCACCGCCGCCCACTCTTGGAGGCAGTCGCCGTCGCAGTCCGGCCGCTGACCGGACGGGTCGGACATGGTGACCGGCGAGTTGTTGGCGTAGGCGTAACCGTTCGTGCTCGCCGGGTCGGCCGGGGCGAAGACCGGGTCGACCGAGAGGAACCGGCCGATCGCGGGATCGTACTCACGGGCGCCGACGTGGGTCAGGCCGGTGGCGTCGCGGTCGCCGCCGACGAAACCCTTGGCGGTCGGCCAGGCGGGCGAGCCGCCGCGGGGCGCGCCGTAGGGGTTCTGCCGCCGGATGCTGATCGCCTGGCTGCCGGCGGCGACGGCGATGTTCTGCGTGTTCTGATGGTCGCCGATCAGCCAGGTGACGGCGCCCCCGGTGGTCATCATGGCCACGACCTGACCGGCCCAGGAGTAGTACCGGGTGGCGGTGACCGTGCCGTTCGACTTGGCCCGCTTGAGCTCCATGCCGGGCAGGTAGAGCGTCACGTTCGCCGGGTCCTCCGCGACGAGACGGGTCCCGTCGGCCCCGTAGACGTACCGGCTCACGCCGGAGCTGTCGGTCGCGGTGGCGAGGTGGCCCTCGGCGTCCCAGGTCAGCGCCTGGCTGCCGGTGCCGCCGCAGGTGCTGGCGCCGGTGCCGGCCGGGCGGCAGGTGGCGTTGCCGGTGGCGTCGTACTGGTAGTTCTGCGTGACCGACCCGGTCGTGACCGTGCTGACCGCGTGCGGCCGGGCCCCGCCGGCGGCCGGGTAGGTGTAGTCGGTGTTCGTCGTCGCGGCAGCGGTGTGCACCGTCTCCTTCTTACGGTCGCCGGCGCTGTCGAACGTCCACGACTGCCAGTACGGCGCGGGGCCGGCGAGCGCCGTGGCCGACCGGGTCTGCTGGCAGTCCCCGCTCGACGGCGTCCACGCCTCGGTCAGGCGCTGGGCGTAGTCGTACTCGAAGCACTGCTTGTCGGCGCCGGAGGTGATCCCGGTGATGCCGCCGACCTTGTCGTAGTCGTAGTGGGTGCTGTCGACGGCCTGCGGGGTGATCTGCCGGATGGTGACGGCGTCCTTGAGCCGGCGAGTCTCGTCGTAGTAGGTGAAGGAGCGCTGCACGAAGTTGCCGGCGGTCTGCTTGTACTCCACGAAGGACGCCTCGCCGTACTCGGTGAAGTCGGTGTTCGTGACGTACGTGCCCTGACCGTTGTTGGTCTGCAGCTGCTCGGGCAGGCCGGTGGTGGCGTCGTAGGTGGTGGTGATGGTCTCACCGCCGAGGCCGCCGCCCGCGGGGTAGGTGACGGTGGCCGGGGAGCCGTCGGCCCTGAACGTGCGGCTCACGGTGTACGTCGTGTCGGTGGGCTGGCCGGTCAGCGACGGCGGGACCACATAGTCCTCACCGGTGGACTGGTACAGCGGCGTGTACGAGCGGACCTTGACCTTGTACTCCTCGCCCGTGCTGAGCCAGCGGCTGGACGAGGTGAGGTAGCCCTTGAACCCGGGCGCGTCGTAGGCCCACGTGGCGAGCTTGTTGGCCGGGGCGACCGACCCGGTGTACTGGCCGGTCTTACGGCCGAGGGTGTCGTATTCGTAGGCGACGGTTCCGCGGGCGTCCGTGCTGGTGACCGGGTCGCCGTAGGTGTTGAAGGTCGTCGTGCTGTCGCCCTTGTCCGGGTCGTGACTGCCGGTCTGCCGGCCCAGCAGGTCGAAGGCGAAGGTCCAGGCGTTGCCGGCGTTGTCCGTGACGGAGTCCTGGTGGCTCTTGCGGTCGAAGTGGTACTGCGTCAGGTCGTAGGTGCTGCGGGTGTTGGAGCCGACGTCGGCCGGGTTGTGGTACTGCCGCAGCTCCACCGTCCGCCCGAGCCCGTCGGTCACGGTCGTGGTGGCGGTACCGCCCGCCGGCGGGACGACGCTGGTGCGGTCGCCGCCGTAGGTGGTCGTGGTGCGGTACAGCTCCGTGCCGCTGGATCTGGCCACGGACGCGGTCACGCGGCCGGCCCGGTCGTAGACGCTCACGGTCTGCTGCTTCGGCGCCCAGTCGGCGATCGTGTACAGGTCCGTGCCGGGCTGGACGGCGTTGTCGTAGTGCTTCGACTCGCTGGCCTTCTGGCCCTTGTCGTCGTACTTCGTCTCGGTGAACACCGTCCCGACGGTGCCGTTGGCCATAGACATGACCTGGGTCTGCCGGGCTCGCAGCAGGCCGTCGTACAGCGCGTAGGTGGTGGTGTAGTGCGGGTCGGTACCCGTGCCCGCATTGAGCGAGGCCGTGGTGACCGCGTTGACGCCCCCGGTGCTGCGCAGGGTGTAGGTGTAGGTGACGCTGGGCGAGCCCGGGTTCGAGGCCTTCGGCCGGTTGGCCCGCCACACCTCCCGGGTGCGGCCGAGCGCGTCGTACGTCGCCTCGCTCCGCTTGCTGTTCTCGTCGACGACCGCGGTCTGCCGGCCCCACGCCGGCTCGATGACGGCCGTCTTCAGCCCGAACGGCGTCGTGGTCTCGATCTTCGTGACCGGCCCGCCGGCGGCCGGGGTGTATGCGGTGAGCGTATGGGTGCCGCGGATGTCGACGGCGTCCTTGACCCGGCCGTAGTCGTCGTACACGCTGGTCGACTGGGTCTGCCACACCGAGCCGCCGGGCGCGGCCCAGTCCTTGGCCGACTCGGCCGCGGTGGCGTCGCCCTTGGTGGGCGTGGCCCCGTAGGCGAGCCCGTCGAAGCTGGTCCGGCTGTCGGAGATGACGTCGGCGGCACTCGCCGGGCCGGCCGAGCACCGCAGCGCGTAGGTCTCGATCCGGCCGACCGGGTTCAGCAGGTTGACGCCCGTGTTGCGGTTGTAGGTGGTCCGCTCGCACGCCTCGTCGCCGGTGACCGCGACGTCGCCCTGGTCGTCGGCCTGGGACGCCATGCCGTAGGCGTCGAAGGTGGTGTCCGTCCGGGTGACCCGCCAGCCGCCGGCGGCCAGCTTGGTGCCGCCCCAGCTCGTCTTCGTGCCGGTGTGGCGGGCGTAGACGGTGGTGTCGCCCATGTTGCGGGTCGCGGTCGGCGCCGACTGCCACGGCTCGTCGACGGTCCGCGACACCGGCGCCGACTCGATGCCGTTGAACACCGTCGACGTGCGCGTCGTACCGGCGTAGGCGTTCTCGTCGTTGACGGCCGGGGCGTCGGCGGTGTCGGCCGTGTCCCCGTCGCCGTTGCCGTCGACCGCGGCGAGGGTGACGGTGCGGGTGCCGCCGGCGCCGTTCAGGTCACCGTGCATCCCGCGGAAGTACGTCTCCTCGGTGAGCGTCTCGCTGCCGGAGCCCGGGTCGCCGACGCGGGTGTTGACCTGCGAGTAGCCGCGGTAGTCCGACCACGTGCGCAGGTTGGCCTTGGTGATGCCGTCGTCGTCGGTGTGCCGCCACGCCGGGGAGCCCACGTACTCGTACGAGGTCACGACGTCGGGGCCGCTGCCGGTCCGGTCGGCGGTGGTGACGGAGCTGACGAGGTACTTGTGGAAGTACTCCGTCTTGGTCGTGGTGTTCCACTGCTCGAGGACCGGGTAGCAGCGCAGCGTGTTGGCCTGCGGCGAGGCGGGCATGTGGCTGCCGGCGACGCAGTCCGGGCCGGTGTAGCGGACGTCGATCTTGCCGCCGGTGTCGGTCCAGATGGTCGACATCCGCATCCAGTTCATCGGAAGCTTGCCGTCGGTGACGGTGTCGACCCGGTTGGGCATCTGCACCCAGTCGAAGTTCACCTCGGGCAGCGTGACCGCCGCGCCGATGACGGCGGGACCGGTCGCCTTGCCGGTGCGCACCACCGACTCGAGCCACAGCCCCGCCCGGGTCCCGTCACCGGGGTCGGGGAAGTTGTGCGTCAGCGTCCACAGGTCGACGTCCTTGTACGCCGTGCCGTTCCACACCTGCGTCGTCACCGACGCGAGCCGCTTGGTGGTCCAGAAGGTCGGCGAAAGCTTGTCCGTGCACGGTGCCGCGGCGCAGTCCTGGTCCCAGGGCGTGTCCGGCCAGTGCGCGGCGTCGTGGGTGCCGCATGCGGACAGGCAGCGGTCCTGGGCGCTGAACGCGACCCGCATGGGTGCGGCCGTGGCCGTGTTCTCCGTGTCCGTGCCGGAGCGCCGATCAGTGCCGTAGTCGATGTGGTCCAGCCACCCGCCGCGCACGTACGCCTGCGCGTCGGAGGCGGAGTTGTTGCGGCCGTAGCGGTTGGTCTCGGTGCCGTAGAACAGCGACATCGTGTTGCCGTGCAGGTCCACGACGTAGTCGAGGTTCCAGCGCCAGGCCTGGTTGCAGAACGAGGCGGTGTACGAGGCGGCGTGGCACGGCTCGTCGTTGTTGTTGCCGGCGACCGGCACCGTCCACGTCGAGCTGGTGGTCTTGTTCGCCGGCGCGGTGCCCGTGTATCCGGGCAGCCGGTTCAGGCCGTAGAAGTACTGCGTGCCGTCGGCGGTGGTGACCTTCCAGTACTCGTTGTCGTTGTCGCCGTTGACCGTGTCGGTCAGGCGCTGCACGGTGGTGTTGTCGTCGTCCTGGAGGTGCCAGACCCCCGAGGCGTCGTCCTTGATGAGCTCGCCTGACGTGTTGTTCAGCGAGAGGGTGGCGTTGTCGGTGCCCCAGCACTGGTCACCGGTGTCGGTGGCGTTGTTGGCGCCGGGGCCGCCCTTGTCGTTCGAGCACGGCTTGTACTGCCGCTCGATGAACCCGGGCCACCAGTCGAAGCCCTCGCCGACCCACGACGGCTGGTTGTTCGACGTCTCGCTGCGCCCGTCGACCATCGCCGAAGAGTAGGCCAGCGACACCTGCGGCGCCGGGCCGCCCAGCGAGGGCGGGACCGCGATGGGGTAGTTCCAGGAGAACGCGCCCGAGTTGCCGCCTCCGGTCCAGGTCGACGAGGCCTGCAGCGACGTCTCGGTGAAGTCGCCCGTGCTGCCCGAGGCGCCGGCCGTCAGCGCCATCAGCGTCGACGTGCCGCGCACGGTCAGGTCGGCGGTGACCTGCTGCTGGGCCGGATCGTTGCGGGAGGCGACCGGCACCGGCGCGCAGGCGGCCTCGCCGGGCGTGGTCAGGGCGCAGGCCGGCAGCTCGACCAGGCGCAGCCGCGAGGCCCAGTCGCCGCCGTAGGCCTTCGCGAAGCCGCTGTAGTCCACCGCGATCGCGGCGGCGCCGGGCGCCGACTGGCCGTCGGAGCGGGCCACGTCGAAGACGAGGCCGTCGCGCAGGGCCGCGGGGACCGCCGCACGGTCACGCATGGCCACTTTGACCCGGGTGGCGTGGGGCGACTTGGCCGTGGCCGGGGCGGCGACCCAGACGGGAAGCGCGCCCGCGCGGTTGCGGCTGACCGTCTTCGACGTCTGCAACTCCAGGGCCCTTGCCGGGGCCGGGACCGCGGCCTCACCCGCGCCGGTCGGCCACGCCACCGAGGCGGTCTTCGCCGTGCCGGCGCCCTGGCTGAGGTCCTTCGGACGGGACAGCGGGACCACCCGCTGACCGTGGATCGGGGTCACGTGCTGACCCGAGAGGGTCTCCGGTCCGGGCGGCGCGGCGGACGCGGCTCCCACGACCTGAAGACTGGCTATGACGAACAAGGCCGAGGTCAGGGCGATCGCCCTCACCCGGCCACGCTGACCAGACATGCACACTCCCCGTAAAGTGGCTTCGATATGCAGTTTGGATGGACGGCAGGTGTCGTTCGGAAATCTTCACTGAATCGACACGCGTCACACGGTAAGGCCCTTTCCGGCTGGGCGCAACAGCGTCGTGAAGTCCCACTGAACTTGCCGTCCGACACGCATATCCGGCTGAATGAAAGCGATTCACGCCGCGTATGTCCGAATTGGACGGAGGTGGCCGCCAATGCCACCAACGCGCGCATGTGCGATTTGCCGCCGTGTTCGGGTATTGCTGCTCGCCGATTTCCTGCCCTACGCTCGGCGTGTTTTCATTCAGCGAACGGGGGCTCTAGATGACCATGTCCAAACTCGGGCACAACACCCGCACGAGCTTATTCGCACTCCTGGCGTTGATGGCCGGACTGCTGGTCGCGGCCGGTTCGCCCGTTTCCCCGGCCGCGGCCGCGCCGCCGCCGTGCGGGTCCGGGCAGTCCGACGAGCGGGCCGCCGCCGCGCAGGCGAAGGCCTGCGGCGGCAAGGTCGAGATCCTCGCCGGGCGCAGCGAGTACACCCAGGTCTTCGCCAACCCCGACGGCACCTCGACGTTCACCTCGAGCGCCGCGCCGGCGCGGGTGCACCGCGCGGACGGGTCGTGGGCGGCGGTCGACCCGAGCCTGCGGGCGCGCGCCGACGGAACCCTGGCCCCGGTCGCCACGCTGACCGACGTCGTGTTCGCCGCAGGCGGCACCGGCACCTTCGTCACCTACCGCAGCAAGGGATCCACACTGCAACTGTCGCTGCCGGTGGTCCTGCCGACGCCGGTCGTGGACGGCGCCTCGGCGGTCTACCGCAACGTGCTGCCCGACGTCGACCTGCGCGCCACGGCCACCGCCACCGGCTTCACCCACGTGCTGATCGTGAAGACCCCGGCGGCCGCGGCCAACCCGGCCCTGGCGAGCATCCGGCTCGCGGTCGGCGGCGACGCCGTGGCCCGCACCGGCGCCGGCGGCAAGGTGGCCTTCGCCGACAAGGCGGGCCGCACCATCGCGGTCACATCCGAGGCGAGCATGTGGGACTCCACAGTGAACCCGGGCGCGGCCGGCGAGGCCCAGGCCAGCACGGCGTCGATCCGGGCGCTCAAACAGGCGCCGCCGGACGAGCTGATCTCCACCGAGCACGGCCCCGGCCAGACGGCCCGCACCGCGCCGATCGCGCTCAGCGCGGAGGCGGACGGCCACGGCATGGTGCTGCGGCCCGACCCGGCCCTGCTGCACAGCTCCACCGCGGCGTTCCCGCTCTTCATCGACCCGCAGATCGGCCCGGTCGACACCCGCTGGGCGTACAGCCGCTCGCTCGACGCCGACTACGGCCCGAACGACAAGATGCGGGTCGGCTACAACCCGCCCGCGTACGGCGGTGACGGCCGGCTGTACCGCGGGTTCATCGAGTTCCCGACCACCTACGGCGGGCAGACCTACAAGGGCAAGCACGTCCTCGAGGCCTCGTTCTCCATCAACCTGAACCACTCCTACTCCTGCAACGACACGGCGACCAACCTCTACCGCGCCGGTGGCATCAGCGTCGGCAACAGCGGCCGGATGGCCTGGAACTCCCGCCCGCTCGGCTCCGGCGTCCCCTTCCTCGCCACCGCGTACGGCCACGCGAACAAGGCCGGCGGCTGCAGCACGATCCAGCCCGACATGATCATGACCTTCGGCGGGCCCGGCAACGAGACCATGCGCGCCGACGTCCAGGGCGCCGCCAACGGCAACTGGGACACCTACACCGTCGGCCTGTGCGCCTGCGACTCCAACGGCGGCAACGAGTCGACCGGCGACCGCTGGAAGAAGTTCACGATCGACTACCACACGACGATGAGCATCACCTACAACACCGTCCCGGGCACCCCCGCGAACCTCTCGCCCCACCAGGGACAGATCAACTGCGGCGGCTTCGTCGGCACCACCACGCCCGCGCTGCAGGCCCAGTACGTCGACGGCGACGGCTCCGACACGCTGTCCTCGACGTTCCAGTGGCAGCAGCTGCCGTCCGGCACCGTCACCACCCTCGCCGGACCGAGCAAGCCGGCCAACAACAACGGCGCCGTCACGGTCAGCCTCGGCGCGAACTCCGAAGGCAAGCAGTACCAGTTCAGGGTCCAGACCAACGACGGTCACGACGCCTCGCCGTGGTCGCCGTGGTGCGTCTTCACGGTCGACACCACGGCGCCGACCGCGCCGGTGGTGACCCCGACGGCCTCGGGCACGGCCCCCGTGTACACCGGCTGCGACCCCGGCACCATCGGCGCCTGCACGGCCCGGGGCGGCCCCGGCATCGCGGGCGGCTTCGTGTTCAGCGAGCCGGCCGGGCCCGCCGGCCAGGACGTCGTCAAGTACGTGTACGGCTGGGACGCGCCGACGAACTACGTGAGCGTGGCGGCCGGGGCGGCGACGCCGACCATCATGCTGACCCCGCCGCACTACGGCATCAACAAGCTGACGGTGTACAGCCTCGACGCCCACGACCACCAGAGCCCGACGACGAGCTACTTCATCCTGGTCAGCGCGCCGTCGGCCGCGGCGGCCCACTGGCCGCTGGACAACATCGACGGCCACGGCTTCACCGACCGCGTCTCCGGCTCGTCGCTCACCACCACCGGCGTGAACTGGACGCCGAACGCGCGCTGGGTCGGCGCCGACGCGGCCACGTTCACCGGCACGAACAGCTCGGCCACCCAGCTGGTACCGGCGCTGGACACCTCGAAGTCGTTCAGCGTGGCGGTGTGGGTCCAGCTGCAGTCGCCGCTGTGGTGCACGTCCGACAACTACACCATCATGTCGATGGACTACAGCAACGTGGCGGCCGACAACCACGTCAGCGCGTTCACCCTGAACTTCGACTGCGCGGCCAAGATGTACCGCTTCCAGGTCGCCGACCAGAACGTCGGGGTACCGAACTACGCCAACGTCTCGACCCCCACCAACGCCGCCGTGCCCGGCAAGTGGACGCTGCTGGTCGGGGCGTACGACGACGCGGAAAACAAGATCAACATGTGGATGGACGGCAACCTGGTCGGCACCACCAACCTCTGGCCGGCGTGGATCGCGACCCACGACGCCGCCCCGAAGGCGACCGGCCCCGTCGTCCTGGGCCGCTACCGCTGGGACAACTGGTCCAGCGGCTTCGTCCACGCCGAGATCGCCGACGCCCGGGTCTGGAACCGCGCCCTGGTCACCGACGACATCAACGGCACCGATGCCAACGCGGCGACGGGCGTCCCGGCCCAGATCGGCCTGACCCGCCCGATGGAGGTGGCCGCCTACCAGTTCGCCGACAGCGAGTGCTACTGCACGGACACCCCCGACGGCTCCTACTTCGCCCGCACCGCAACGCTCATGCCGACCTGGACCGGCGACCCGGCCACCTCACCGGCCTGGCTCACCGCCGACTCCCACGACGGCAACGGCGGCGTCCAGCTCAACGGCAGCTCCGGCTACCTCACCACGAACAACGGCACCGAACGCCCCGTGCTGCGCACCGACCAGTCCATCACGTTCGCGGCCTGGGTCAAGCTGGACCAGGTCACGACCGTCGACCAGGTGGTCCTCAGCCAGGGCCCGTTCTCCCTGTTCTTCCGCGGCTGGGAAGGCAAGTGGGGCGCCACCGTCCGCCAGCCCAACGGCTCCGGCGGCTACGTCAACGTCGAGTCCTACTCGGCCAGCGCGGCGGTCACCGGCCAATGGGTCCACCTGGCCGGCGTCTTCAATGCGTCGACCGGCGACGTGAGCCTCTACGTCAACGGCGTCAAGCAGGCCTCCGTCGGCCACGGCGCCGTCGGCGCCCCCTCGACCGGCAGCCTGGTGATCGGCAATCGATCCGGCACCAGCGCCTACTTCGGCGGCACGATCGACGCGGTCCACGTCTACCAGGGCGTGCTGAACAACCGGGAGATCGCGGCCCTCTACACGGGCTGACCGGCCTTCCGCCCCCACAGACGCGGGCCCGCCACGACCAGGTGGCGGGCCCGCGCGCGGTGTCCTAGCGCTCGGAGAGGCGGCGCTGCTCGCGCTTGACCTCGGCGTACGACTCGCGCTCGCGGACCAGCCACTCCGGCGGGTTCGCGTTGAGCTCGGCGATCTCGGCGGTGGTCAGCGCCTCGGTCACACCGCCGCGGGCCAGGCCGCTGTTGGACACCCGCAGCCGGGCCGCGACCACGTTGCGCGGGTGCGGCCCGTCGCGGCGCAGCTCGACCAGCCACTCGGGCGGGTTGCGCTGCAGCTCGTCGAGTTCGTCGCGGGACACCAGGCGGTCCTGGAACTCCTGCGGGGTCGCCGGCAGGTACACGTCGAGCTTCTGCGCGGCGGTCGCGGGCTTCATCGTCTGGGTCTGCTTCGGCTTGCTCACCGAGCAAGGGTAGCGTGACGCCAATGACCTTCCGCCTGCTCGTGGTCCCCGGCGTCGTCATCGACCGCTGGCGGCACACCTGGGCGGAGCGCCGGCCGGAGACGCCGCTCGAGCTCGTGCCGGTCGCGGCCGCCGACGCCGCGGCGCGGCTGGTCGAGTCCGGGCACGCCGCGCTGCTGCGACTGCCCGTGGACCGGGACGTGCTGCATGCGATTCCGCTGTACCAGGAGCAGAGCGTCGTGCTGGCCCACCGCGACCACGTGCTGCACGCCGCGGACGAACTGAGCGTGGCCGAGCTGACCGAGCTCGGCGAGCCGCTGCTGCACCCGCTCGACGACGTGCTGGCGTGGGAGCCGCCCTCGCTGGGCGTGGAGCGGCCCGAGTCGACGGAGACGGCGGTCGAGTGGGTCGCGGCCGAGGCGGGGCTGATGGTCGTGCCGCAGTCGCTCGCGCGGCTGTATCACCGCAAAGACGTGAAGTACAAACCGGTCGTGGATGCTCCGGTCTCCTCCGTCGCGCTGGCGTGGCCGATCGACGGGCATTCGGAGCTGGTCGAAGAGATGATCGGCATCGTGCGAGGGCGGACCGCCAACAGCTCGCGCGGGCAGGCGCCGGCCGAGAAAGCGCAGAAGAAGAAGGGGCCGGCGAGCAGGCCTGCTCGCCGGCCCCGGTGAATCACGGGGTGTAGATCTTCGGCGCGGCCGGCGTGCTCATGCCGTCGCCCAGGAAGAAGCTCGGGTGCGGCGGCTGGTTGTACGCCGTGTTCTGCCACGCCACGCCCTCGCGGTACTGGATGTCGTGCATCAGCGTGACCAGCCGCCGGTCGGTGACCGCGGTGCTCACGTAGACGCGCAGCGCCTTGTCGTCGGACGTGGGCCAGATGACCTCCTCGCGCCAGTCGCCGAACAGGTCGGCGGTCAGCGACGGGGTGGACTTGGTGCTGTTGTTGGAGTGCACGCCGCTCGCGGTCAGCAGGCGGGTGTCGCCGCTCGGCGTGTACTTGTCGATGTGCGTGGCGTCGAGCAGCTCCCGCACCGGGTCGGCGTCCCACCAGACGACGAAGTTGACCGCGCCCGGCCGCCGGGTGTTGATCTGGGCGCCCTTGGTGTTGTAGATGCCCGTCGTCGACGTGCTCCACGACTCGGCGCCGGGGCTGCCGGCGTACACGTCGTCGGAGCGGCCGCGGCCGTTGTCGCAGCCGCAGCTCGCCCAGGACCACAGCAGCGAGCCGGTCTTCGCGTCGGCCATCCAGCCGGCCTTCGACCCGGTGTTCTCGTCGACCTTGAACACCTCGAGGCCCGCGTGGCTCGGGTCGAGGTCGCCGACGTCCATGGCGTCGCCGTGGCCCTGGCCCGTGTTCCACAGCGGGGAGCCGTTGTCGTTGATCGCCATCGCGCCGAAGACGATCTCGTCCTTGCCGTCGGCGTCCACGTCGGCGATGGCCAGCTGGTGGTTGCCCTGGTCGGTGTACTGGCTGCCGGCGCTGTTGGAGTCGAACTTCCAGCGCTCGGTCAGCTTGCCGCCGCGCCAGTCCCACGCGGTGATGACGGTGCGGGTGTAGTACCCGCGCGACTCGATCAGGCTGGGCCGCTGTCCGTCGAGGTACGCGGTGCCGGCCAGGAACCGGTCGACGCGGTTGCCGTACGAGTCGCCCCAGCTCGACACCGTCCCGCGCGGCACGTCGTAGTTGACGGTGGCCATCGCGGCGCCGGTCTGGCCGTTGAACATCGTGAGGTACTCGGGGCCGGACAGGATGTAGCCGGACGAGTTGCGGTAGTCGGCGGAGGAGCTGCCGATGACCGTGCCGGCCCCGTCCTTGGTGCCGTCGGCCGTCTTCATCGCGATCTCGGCCTTGCCGTCGCCGTCGTAGTCGTACACCTGGAACTGCGTGTAGTGCGCGCCGGCCCGGATGTTGCGGCCCAGGTCGATGCGCCACAGCCGCTGCCCGGTGAGCCGGTAGGCGTCGACGAAGACGTTGCCGGTGTAGCCGGACTGCGAGTTGTCCTTCGAGTTCGTCGGGTCCCACTTGAGGACGACCTCGTACTGCCCGTCGCCGTCGAGGTCGCCGACGGACGCGTCGTTGGCCGTGTACGTGTACGCCACACCGTCGGGCGTGGTGCCGCCGGACGGGGGCGAGATGGGGATGTCGAAGTACCCGTTGGCGCCCACCTGGAACGCCGCCTCGGAGTCACCCTGCTCGGCGCCGCCGACCACGGGCCGGACGGTGTACGCGGCGCCGGAGGCCGCGCCCGAGTCGAAGTAGTTGGTGGAGTTCGTGATCGGGCTCGCGTTCACCTTGGTTCCGGCGCGGTACAGGTTGAACGCCACCCCGGCCGGGTCGGTGCCCAGCAGCCGCCAGGACACGTAGTTGCCGCTGCCGGAGCGCACGCTGACGAGGCCGCGGTTGAGCTTCTCGGCCTGCCGACCCGATCCGGCCGGCGGCGGACTGGTGGTCGTGCCGGTCGTGGGGCCGGCCACGTAGTTGAACGACCACTGCATCCGGGCGATGTCCGAGCAGGTCTCCTCGACGATCGGGTTGTTCCCCGCCGTCGAGCCGTCCTTGTCGCTGACGCACAGCCCGGTGGCCACGGACTTCACCAGATACTTGCCCGCCGCGGCCGACGAGGCCGTGAACGTCCACAGCTGGTTGGTCTTGGTGCCGTCGCCGCAGCCGTACTGCTGCAGCTGCGTCCCCGACGTGGTGCTCGACGACGGCACGTCGATGCACCGGCCGCTGTTGCCGTTGGCCAGGTTGAAGCCCGAGGACTGGCTGACCGCCTTCCACTGCATGTGCGTCGCGGTGGCGTCGCAGGCGACCTGCACCAGCAGCGCGCTGTTGTCCATCGAGGACCCGACGACGTCGACGCACTTGCCGGACGCGCCGGACGCCAGGGTGTACACCCCGTTGCCCACCGGCGTCGTGGCCGCCTCGGACGGCCAGATCGACACCGCGAGCACGACGCCGGGCACCGCCACGGCGGCGGCGATCCCCGCCGCTCTCATCCGGTTCACGTCACACCCCGATGTTCGACTGCGGGCCGGAGTACGTCTTGACCAGCGTCGGCACGTCGGCCGCCGGGTCCAGCGTGTACGAGTAGAAGCTGTGCGGGTCGAACGCCGAGCCGGACGTGTCCTTGCGCCCGGTGCTGTTGACCACGATGGACCCGGACTGCTTCAGCTGCGCGGTGCTGTCCGGGTAGTACGGGTTGTTGACGTGGTCGAAGTAGCTGTTCTCCAGCACCATCTTCGTCGAGCCGCGCGAGTAGTTGCCGTAGCTGGTGATGTTGGCCAGGTAGTTGTTGTAGAGGTGCGCGTAGGCCAGGTTGTCGGCGCTGGGGTTGCGCTGGTTGTTGTCGTGCAGCCAGTTGTGGTGGATCGTCATGCGGGCGGTCACGTTGTCGGTCCAGCCGATGCCGAAGACCTTGTTGTGGTTGCCGAGCTGGTTCCACGACACGGTCACGAACGACGTGTCCTTGCGCGAGTCGATGTACCCGTCGTTGATGTTCGTGAACGTGTTGTGGTCGATCCACACGTGGTCGGCGGTGTCCATCTGGATGCCGTCGTAGTCGAAGTCCTTGTCGTCCGGGTCGTCCGACGCCACCGCCGTGTCCCCGATCGTCAGGTTCCGAATGATCACGTTGTGGACCCCGGCCCCGAGGAAGAACCCGCCGTTCTTGATCCGGCCGTTCTTCCCGACGCCGATGATGGTCTTGTTCGACGTCACCGGGATCTCGTACCCGTACTGCGGCACCGTGATCGTCGCGTTCACGCGCACGGTGTACGCCGAGCTGGACGTCGCGTACTTGAGCAGGTCCGCGTAGGTGGTGACGGTGACCGTGCTCCCGGCCGCGCCGCCCGTCGTCCCGCCGTTGGTGCTCGCGAAGCCGTCCGCGGTGTCGGACCAGGTGCGGCCGCCGGAGCCGGTCGTCGGCGCGGAGGTCGACCCGGTCACGGAGTTGAAGCTCCACTGCATCCGCGCGATGTCGGAGCAGGTCTCCTCCACGATCGGGTTGTTCCCGGCCGTCGAGCCGTCCTTGTCGCTGACGCACAGCCCGGTGGCGACCGACTTCACGAGGTACTTCCCGGCCGCGGCGGTGGACGCGGTGAACGTCCACAGCTGGTTGGTCTTGGTGCCGTCGCCGCAGCCGTACTGCTGCAGCTGCGTCCCCGACGTGGTGCTCGACGACGGCACGTCGATGCACCGGCCGCTGCCGACGTTGCTCAGGTTGAACTGGCCGTTCGCCTGCGCGACGGCCTTCCACTGCTGGTCCGCCGCGGCGGTGTTGCACGCCACCTGCACCAGCGGCGCGCTGTTGTCCATGGAGGCGCCGGTCACGTCGATGCACTTGCCCGAGGCGCCGGCGGCGAGGGTGTAGACGCCGCCGCCGACCGGGGCGGTCGCGGCCTGCGAGGGCCAGACGGCGACGGTCAGCACGGTCACCGGGACCGTGGCGGCCGCGAGGGCGATCGCGAGCTTCCTGCTTGTCTTCACAGCGGGTTCCATCCGTCCGTTCCGGCGAGGTACTTCTGCGGGGTGTAGTTCGCCGCCTGCGCGTCACTCAGCTGCGGGCGGTTGCTGTTGGTCCCGGCTCCGGCGCCGGTGTTCCTGTACTCGAAGAACCGCGCGTTCTTCCACGAGTTGCCGGACATGTCGGTCCACGGCTGCGCGGTCTTGATGGTGTTGCTGAGGCTCGACTCGCGGTACAGCACCTGCCCGGCGGCTCCCCACGGCCGGCCGAGCTGCGTGACGTTCGCGGTCGCGCCGGTGATGGTGCACTGGTAGAACAGCAGGCCGTAGGTCTGCCCGGCGTCGGTGTTCGCGGCCGTGACCGGGCCGCCGGTGCTGCGCCGCTCGTAGATGGTGCTCTTGTTGAACACCGCGGTGCCGCCGCCGAAGATGAAGTCGACGGTGCCCTCGACGTAGGAGTTCACGAGGTACGAGCGGTAGTGGTAGACCAGCATCGTGTCCTGGTTGCCGAGGAACCGCACGTTGTCGTAGACGGCCCGGTCGGCGTTCAGGCTCGCGGCGACCGCCTGGCTGCCCTCGCCGTAGTCGTTGGACATCGTCAGGTTGGTCGCCTTGAAGTCGTGGCCGTTGATGAACACGGTCGCGCTGCCCGAGGTGCCGTAGCCGCCGGCCGAGCTGTGGTTGTTCACGATGACCGTGTTCGACGGCCCGGACCCGAGGCCCTGCAGCGTGATGAACGGCTTGTTCTCGGGGATCGTCACGATCTCGCGGTACGTGCCGGCCTTGATGGTGATGACCCGCCGCGTGGTGTTGTTCGCGGGCACCGCGTCGATCGCCGCCTGCACCGTCTTGTACGTCCCCGAGCCGTCGGCGGCCACCGTCGGCTTGGTCCCCGTGCCGGTGGTCGGGCCCGAGGTCGCGCCGGTGACGTAGTTGAACGACCACTGCATCCGGGCGATGTCCGAGCAGGTCTCCTCGACGATCGGGTTGTTCCCCGCCGTCGAGCCGTCCTTGTCGCTGAGGCACAGCCCCGTCGCGACCGACTTCACGATGAACTTCCCGGCCGCGGCGCTCGAGGCGGCGAACGTCCACAGCTGGTTCGTCTTCGTGTTGTCGCCGCAGCTGTACTGCTGCAGCTGCGTGCCCGACGTGGTGCTCGCGCTCGGCACGTCGACGCACTTGGCGCTGTTGCCGTTGACGAGCTGGAACTGGCCCGAGTTCTGCGCGACGGCCTTCCACTGCATGTCCGCCGCCGCGGTGTTGCACGCCAGCTGGACCAGCAGGGCGCTGCTCGCCGTCGAGGCGCCCGCGACGTCGACGCACTTGCCGCTGGCCCCGGAGGCCAGCGTGTAGACGCCACCGGCGACCGGCGTGGTGGCCGCCTCCGACGGCCAGACGGTCGCGGCCAGGACGGCGGCGGGGACCGCGGCCGTGACGGCGACCGCGGCGATGGTTCGGGGTCTTGGCCGCCGGCGGGCACCGGCGACGGGTTGTGGCGACATGGTCGTCCTCTCCTACGGGGGTGGGACTGAGGCGCGGGGCGCACTCCCGTAGATGGCGGGACCAGCCGTCGATAACGCGAATCCGGTACAAATATCAAAAGTGCTGATGCAACGGTGAAAGTTTCACGACTCGGACATGGAGGCGCCCATGCCGTTGCCCGTGGTCAGGAAGTCCGTGGCCGGCAGGGTGCCGTCCGCGCGGCGGGTGCCCTGCGCGGCGGTCGCGTCGGTGGAGCGGAACATCGCGGCGGTCCACGTGCCCTCGTCCCAGGTGTTGCGGCTCGTGTGCACGCCCGAGCCCATCGACACGGAGTCGTCGTTGCCGATCGACACGTTGGAGCGCAGCGTCGCCGGGGTCGTCGGCATGCCGAAGCCGGTGGCGCCGTTGCGGTAGGCGGTGTTGTTGGACAGCCGCAGCTCCGCCGGGTTCCCGCCGTCGGCGAAGCCGTTGTGCACGTTGCCCCAGGCGGCGTTGTGGCGCACGCTGTGGCTCGCCGCGACCGGCGGGTTGCCGCCGCCGAAGGTGAACCCGTTGCCGTTGCTCTTCCAGCCGGCCACGCCCCAGCGGTTCACGCCGTTGCCGTAGGCCCAGTTGTGCTGGATGTCGATCGGGCTGGCGAAGTCGCCGAAGTCGAAGCCGTCGTCGGCGTTGTTGAAGGCGCGGTTGCCGCGCACGATGTTGTCCTCGCCGGAGCCGAACTTGATGGCCATGCCGATGCCGGACTGGCCCTGGTCGGCCGGGTCGTGGTTGTTGAAGAAGTCGCTGTCGAGCACCTGGTTGCCCGTCGTGCCCTCGCCGCGCAGGGTCAGCCCCGACTCGACGTTGTCGTGCAACGACAGGCGCACGAACAGGTTCTGCTTGCACGACAGGCACACGTAGGCGTGGCTGGCCGAGTTCTTGACCTCCAGCCCCTGCACGGTCCAGAAGCTGCCGTGCTGGGTGATCGCCCACTTGTCCTTCGGGATCCGGCTCGCGTCGATGACGGGGTGCTCGTCGCCGTACGAGCTGAGCGTGATCCGATGCGTCTCGTCGCCGCTGGTGTCCAGCACGATGGGCGAGGTGGGCCGGTAGGTCCCGCCGCGCAGCGCGATCGTCTGGCCGGGCCGGACCACGGATGCCGCCTTGGTCAGCGTGGCGAACGGGTGCTCGATGCCGCCGTCGCCGCCGTCGTCGCCGTCGGGGGCGACGAAGTACTCGGCGCGGACCAGGCCGGCGGTGCTCGCCGGGCCGGGCGGGGCCGGCGCTGCGGAGGCGGTCGAGCCCGGCGGGTCGGGGGCGACCGCTCCCCCGGTCGCGGGCGGCGCGGCGACCTCGCCCGGGCGGTCCTCGCCGGACAGCGGCGTCTCGTAGACGGCGAAGGCGAGCCCGCCGCCGGCCACCACCACGACCGCGGCGACGGCGGCGGCCTTGGTCTGCACGATGTGCTGCAGGTGCGCGAACACCCCGGTGCCGGCCGTCCCCGCGGCCTTGAACCCCTCGAACGCGAAGACGGGCAGGGGCAGCGCGGCGATGCCCGGCAGCAGCTTCTCCGGCGCCAGCAGGTCGGCGGCGAGCTCGGAGCAGCGCCGGCAGCCGCGCACGTGCCGGGTGAGCCGCTTGCGCCACAGCGCGTCGGTGCTGCTGTCCCACGGCTTGAGCACCTCGGCCAGGTCGGGGCAGCGGGGGGTGGCGTGCAGGGCCCGCACGAGCCCGCGGGCGGCGTCGAGCTGGGCCCGCATCCGCTGCACCCGCACGGCCGCGTGGTTGGGCCGCACCCCCATCGCGGCCGCGAGCTCGGTCCGGGTCAGCTCCCCCGCCGCCTCCTGCCACCACAGGGCCAGCAGATGCCGATCGTCGTCGTCGAGCCACTGCGTCGCCTCGGCCAGCTCGCGGCGCTGCCCGGCGAGCATGAGCCCGGTGAGGCTGCGCTCCTCGAAGTCGCCGCCCGGGTCCGCGAGTTCCTCCGGCACCTCCCGCGCCGGCGGGTGGCGCCGGGTCGCGCCGCGGCGGTGCATCTGGATCTGCCGGTAGGCGATCGCCACGACCCAGGAGCGGAACCGGTCCGGCTCGCGCAGCCCCGGCAGCCCGCGCACGACCTGGATCATCGTCTCCTGGACGAGGTCGTCGACGTCGGCGTGCCGGTTCAGCGCCCGGCCGATCACGTTGTAGACGAGCGGCAGGTGCCCGGCGATGAGCGCGTCGAGGGCGCGCTCGTCTCCGGCCTGCGCGGACCGCACGAGCGAGGTCGAATCGTGCACCGGCACGGTCTCACCCTGCGTCACCGCTGATCCCTTCCGGCCCGCGACCACCGGCGCCGGCGGTCACACCACCGCGGCACCCCCGGCCGAGCCGTATGTTGGCACACCCCATCAGGCGTGTAAAGCGCCGGAAACATTGAACGAGATTGCTGCTGGAAAACGTGTTATCGCTCTCATCGCCGCGGCATCTACATGGTGCGGGGACTGCCCCGACCACGCAGGGTGACCGCCGCCGGCCGCACGGCCGTCGTGCGCATGCCGTGCCGGCGGACTCGGGGCACACTGGATCTCGTGGCGGTGCGGTGGAGAGTGACCTGGCGAGTCACACGCCTCCGTCTGCGCCGTATGGCCCGAACCCCGCACGAGCGGCGCTCGGTCGCGTTCGCGCTCCTCGTGCTCACCGGGTTCGTCTGGGGCGTGGGCTCCGCGCCGCCCGGTCCGGCGGTGCCCGGCCCGCCGCCGGAGCCGCCGTCGCCGACGGCCGTGGCCGCGATCGAGCAGGGCCGCCCGGCCGGCTACCCGATCGGCGGCATCGACATCTCCAGCCACGACCACCGGAAGTTCACGGTGCACTGGCCGACCGAGGTGGCGGCCGGCAGCCAGTTCGTCTACGTGAAGGCGACCGAGGGCCTGTCGTACGTCAACCCGCACTTCGCCGCCGACTACGTCGCCGCCCGGGCCGCGGGCCGGTACGTGGGCGCCTACGTGTACGCGCGGCCGGACAAGGGCGACCCGGTCGGGCAGGCCGAGCACTTCCTGCGCCACGCCCGGTTCACCCGCGACGCCCGCACCCTGGTGCCGTTCGTGGACCTCGAGTGGCCCTACGCGGGGGTCAAGGCAGGCCCCTGCTACGACCTGAGCCCGGAGCAGATGCGGGCCTGGATCGCCGCGTTCATCGGCCGCATCGAGCGCGAGATCGGCCGCAAGCCGATGATCTACACGAACACGTACTGGTGGAACCCCTGCACGGGCAACGACACCTCCTACGGCGACTACCCGCTGGACATCGCCAACTACACCAAGGGGCCGCCGAAGCTGCCTGCCGGGTGGACGACGTTCGCGCTGTGGCAGTACGCGCCGGGGAACCCGGATCAGGCGCACAGCCATGACCGGGACGTGGTCAACGGCGGCCCGGCCGGCCTTCGCGCCCTCGCCTGGCCCTAGTCTCTCGCACCAGTCACTCGCACGGGGTGTCGGTAGCGCCTGCTGTACCACGACCGGCCAGCGTGCTGCATCGCCCGTCGTCGAACCGCGCCATACCGTTTTCGGTGCGCGCACTTCCTGTTCGACGACACGAAGGGACACGAGACGATGTCCGTCACGACAGCAGCCGCGGCGGCGGTGCGCGTGGAGGCGCTGACCCGCACGTACGGCTCCGGCGCGCAGGCCGTGCACGCGCTGGCCGGCGTCGACGCCACGTTCGCCCGCGGCACGTTCACCGCGGTCATGGGCCCCTCGGGCTCGGGCAAGAGCACCCTGCTGCAGACCGCCGCGGGGCTGGACCGGCCGACGTCGGGCCGGGTCTTCATCGGCGACACCGAGCTGTCGCGGCTGTCCGAGACGCGGCTGACCGAGCTGCGGCGGGGCCGGATCGGCTTCGTCTTCCAGGCCTTCAACCTCATCGCCGCGCTGAGCGTGGCCGAGAACATCGAGCTCCCGCTGCGCATGGCCGGCACCCGGCCCGACCCGGCGTGGCTCGCGCACGTGGTGGCCCGGGTCGGCCTCGGCGAGCGGCTCGGTCACCGCCCGGCCCAGCTCTCCGGCGGCCAGCAGCAGCGGGTGGCGATCGCCCGCGCCCTGGCGAGCCGCCCCGACGTGGTCTTCTGCGACGAGCCGACCGGCGCACTGGACACGAACACCGCCGCCGACGTGCTGGCGCTGCTGCGCGGCATCGTCGACGAGCACGGCCAGACCGTGGTGATGGTGACCCACGACCCGGTCGCCGCCTCCTATGCCGACCGCGTGCTCGTCCTCGCCGACGGCCGCATCGTGCGGGACCAGCCCCAGCCGGGCGTCACGCAGATCGCGTCGCTGCTGGCGTCCCTGGACCGCCGCTCGATGGTGCGGGGGTCCTAGCCATGCGCCGGTTGGCCTTCCGCATGCTGCGCCACCGCCCCGGCTCGGCGGTCGCGACCCTGCTCGCGCTCGTGGCCGGGGCGATGATCCTGACGGCGATGGGTGTCCTGGTCGAGTCGGGCGTGCGCTATGTGCCCCCGGCGGGCCGGTACGCCGCGGCCGACATCATCGTCGCCCGGCCCGACGTGACCGTCTCGTCCCGCGACCTCGACGGCTCCCCGCAGACCAGCACGATCGCCCTGCCGGAGGGCGGGACGGTGCCGGTCTCGCTGGCCGAGCGGATCCGCACGCTGCCCTCGGTCGATCGCGTCGTCGTCGACGTGACCGTGCCGGTGTTCGTCGCGGGCGGATTCGTCGAGGGGCACGGGTGGGAAAGTGCGGGGCTCTCGCCGTACACCTTGCAACAAGGAAATCCACCGGGGAGCGACGACGAGATCGTGGCCGACGCCCGGCTCGGCCTGACCCCGGGGTCCACTGTGGACGTCGTGGTGGGCGGCGACCCGCTCCGGTTCCGGGTGAGCGGCGTGGCCACGGGCCCGGCCCCGGCGGTGTTCCTGACCGACGCGCGGGCGTCCGCCCTGTCGCCGCGGCCGGGCGCGATCGCCGTGTTCGGCACCCCGTCCCTGGCCGCGGTCGCGAAGCTGGCCGGCCCGGACCTGCGGGTGTACGCGGGCGAGGACCGCGGCCGCGCGCTGCGGTCGGCGGACGGGGCGGCCCGCGACCTGCTGATCCTGGCCGGCGCCAGCTTCGGCGGCTATGTCGTGCTGCTGGTGGTCTTCGTGGTCGCCGGCACCGTCGGGCTGTCGGTGCGCCACCGCCGCCGCGAGCTGGCCCTGTTGCGCGCGATCGCCGCGACGCCGGGCCAGGCCCGCCGCCTGCTGGTGGCCGAGGCGGCGTGGGTGAGCGCGGGGGCCGCGGTGCTGGGCATTCCGGCGGGTCTGCTGGCGGCGCGGTGGGTGCACGGTTCGCTGGTGTCGCGCGGCTTCGTCCCGGCGTCGTTCCCGATGTCGCCGGGGCTGGTCGCGGCGGGCGCGGTGGCGCTGCTGACGGTGGTGTCGGCGGTGCTGGCCGCGCTGCTGGCCGGCCGCCGCATCACGCGGGTGCGCCCGACGGAGGCCCTGGGCGAGGCGGCGGTGGAGCCGGCGCGCGGCGGCCGGGCGCGGCTGGTCTCGGGCGTGGTGGTCCTGGCCGGCGCGGCGACGTCGAGCTCCTTCACCGTGGCCGCGAGCGGCCAGACGGCGCTGGCGGCGGCGACGGGCATGCTCTACCTGTTCACCGCGGCCGTGGCCCTGCTGGCGCCGTGGATCAACACGTTCGCCGCGCGCGTGTGGTCGCACGTGTTCCGCACGGCCCCGGGCCGCCTGGCGGTGGCGAACCTGCGCGCGAACGCCCGCGGCTCGGCGGCGGTCGTGACGGCGCTGGTGCTGGCGGTCGGTTTCGGCGGGTCCGTCTGGTTCGTCCAGGACAATCTGGAACGCGGGACGGTGTCGCAGTCGGCGGCGGGCCTGCGCGCGGATCGCGCCCTGGTGGCGCCCGGCGGCCTGCCGGCGTCCGCGGCCGACGAGGTCCGCCGGCTTCCGGGCGTGCGGGCGGCGACGGGTCTTTCGCACACGAACGTTCTCGTGACCCTGATGGGCGAGCTGGACACGGCGCCGGCGCAGGTCGTCGACCCGGCGGGCCTGGCCGGGACCGTGGACCTGCACGTGACGGAGGGCCGCCTGGACGCCCTGGCCGCGGACACGATGGCGGTGTCGTCGATGCGCGCGGGCACGCACGGCTGGCACGCGGGCTCGCGCGCGGAGATCCGCCTCGGCGACGGGACGCCGGTGACGCTGACGGTGGCGGCGGTGTACGACCGCGGCCTGGGCTTCGGCGACTTCACCCTGTCCCGCGCGACGGTGGCGGGCCACACGGCGGCGGCGACCGACGAGGCGATCCTGGTCCGCACCGATCCCGGGGTTTCGGGCGCCCCGGCCCCCGCGAGTGCGGACGTCGACGCCGCGCTCGCGCGGATCGCGGCCCGCTACCCGGGCGGCCGGGTCACCGCCGCCTCGGAGCTCACCGCCCGCGTCGGCAACGACCTCGCCGTCAGCGCGTGGCTGAACCGGCTGCTGATCGGGGTGATGGTCGGCTACGCGGCGCTGGCGGCGGCGAACGTGATGGTCATGGCGGCGCTGTCCCGGCGGCGGGAGCTCGCGCTGCTGCGGCTGGTCGGGGTGACCCGCCGGCAGGCGGCGCGGATGGTGCGGGCCGAGCAGGTCGGGCTGCTGGGCACCGCGCTCCTGCTCGGAGTCGCGATCGCCGCGGTGACGCTGATCGCCGTGGTCAAGGCGCTCACGGGGAGCCTGCTGCCGTATGTGCCTCCGCTGGGGTGGGCGCTGGTGCTGGGCGGCACCGCCGTGCTGGCGCTTGTCACCACCATCGTGCCGATCGGCCGGCTGCTGCGAGCGCCACTGATGGAGAACATTGGTCAGCGCGAGTAGGCCACGTGGGTCCAGAGGGTGCCTGTTCTGATTGATTCACCCTAACACATCGATAGAAATCGAATAACGGAACGTAATTGCACCATCACGCTACCGGCCGGGGTGGGGCTGAGCTGTCGCGGACGACCAGTTCCGTCGCCAGCTCCACCCGCGGGGTCTCGATCGTCTCGCCGTGGGCCATGCGCAGCACCGTACGCGCGGCCAGCAGACCCATCTCGGCCAGGGGCTGCCGCACCGTCGTCAGCGGCGGCGACGTCCAGCGGCTCTCCGGCAGGTCGTCGAAGCCCACCACCGACACGTCGTCCGGCACGCGCAGGCCGCGGCGCCGCACGGCCTCGTACGCGCCGAAGGCCATCTGGTCGCTCGAGGCAAAGATCGCCGTCGGCGGCTCCGGCAGCGACAGCAGGGCCTCGGCGCCCGAGCAGCCCGACTCGTGGTAGAAGTCGCCCTGCTGGATCAGGGCCGGGTCGGTGTCGAGGCCGGCCGCGGCCAGGGCGGCGCCGTAGCCGTCCAGCCGGGCGCGGCTGCACAGCAGGCGCTTCGGGCCCGCGATGAAGCCGATGCGCCGGTGGCCCAGGGACAGCAGGTGCTCGGTCGCACGCAGGCCGCCGGCCCAGTTCGTCGCGCCCACGGTCGGCACGTCGATGGTCGGCACGCCCGCCGGGTCGATGACGGCCAGCGGGATGTCGAGGCGGCGCAGCTCCGCGTGCAGCGGCGGGGTCACGTCCGACGTCACGAAGATGACGCCGTCCGTCGCGCGGGCGCGCAGGTTCTGCAGCCACTGCCGGGCCGAGGCTGGCTTGTCGTGGATCGCCGAGACCACGGTGCCGATGCCGGTGGCGTGGGCGACTTCCTCGACGCCGCGGATGATCTCGACCGCCCAGGGGCTGTCGAGGTCGTTGAAGACGAGGTCGATGAGGTTCGCGGCGGGCTTGTTGCGAGCGGTCCGGCGACGGTACCCGTGCTCGCGCAGGATCGCCTCGACCCGCTCGCGCGTCTGGGGCGACACGTCGGAGCGCCCGTTGAGCACCCGGGACACCGTGGGCACCGACACGCCGGCCTCGCGCGCGATCGCGGTGATGGTGACCCGGCCTGCGTCCTCGACTGACACGCGCATCCCCTTCAACGGTTTTCGATATTTTCGCACGCCGCCGTTTTCGGAACCAATTCCGGAACTTTCAGGTGCCCGGAGGCGGGGAGCAGCACGTCACGGCAGCTGAACCGGCTCAGGCGCTTCCGGAAATCGTTGACACCGCCGAACGGGCCGCCCAATACTTGCGCCATCGACATCCGTCAAACCCGGCCGCCCCACCGGGTCACGGCTCGCTGCCCTGTTGAGGAGGAAAGCGCGCACATGAACAGACGCACCAACAACGGCACCCGCCGTCTCCTGATCGGCGCCCTCGCGCTCGCCGCGGCCGCCACGTTCGCCACCGGCGTCGTCGGGGCCGCCCCGGCGAGGGCCGCCACCTGCAACGGGTACGTCGGGCTGACCTTCGACGACGGCCCGTCCAACGACCACACGCCCGCGATCCTCAACGCCCTGCGCCAGAACGGGCTGCGGGCCACGATGTTCAACGAGGGCCAGTACGCCGCCGCGTACCCGGCCCAGGTCCGCGCCCAGGTCACCGCGGGCATGTGGGTCGGCAACCACAGCTACACCCATCCGCACCTGATCCAGCAGAGCCAGGCCCAGATCGACTCGGAGATCTCCCGCACCCAGCAGGCGATCGCGAACGCGGGCGGCGGCACCCCGCGGCTGTTCCGCCCGCCCTACGGCGAGACGAACGGGACGCTGCAGGCGGTCGAGGCGAAGTACGGGCTGACCCAGATCATCTGGGACGTCGACTCGCAGGACTGGAACGGCGCGAGCGTCGACGCCATCGTCGCCGCGAACGCCCGCCTCACCAACGGCCAGATCATCCTCATGCACGAGTGGCCGGGCAACACCCTGGCCGCGATCCCGCGCATCGCGCAGGGCCTGGCGAGCCGGAACCTGTGCGCGGGCATGATCTCCCCGCAGACGGGCCGCGCGGTGGCCCCGGACGGCGGCGGCACTCCGCCCGGCGGCGGGGGCACGACGCCACCTCCACAGGGCGGCAGCTGTACGGCGACCCTCTCGGCCGGCCAGCAGTGGAGCGACCGGTACAACCTCAACGTGACGGTCTCGGGCACCAACGCGTGGACGGTGACCATGACTGTGCCGAGCCCCGCGAAGATCAGCGCGACGTGGAACGTGAACGCGACCTGGACCAGCTCTCAGGTGATGGTGGGCAGACCGAACGGCGCCGGCAACACGTTCGGCGTGACCATCATGACCAACGGCAACTGGACCTGGCCGACGGTCTCGTGTAGCACCTAGCGCCCGGGGCGGTGGCGCGGCATCACCCCGCCGCGCCACCGCACCTCCGGGCCGAGCGGGTCTGTCCGGAAGGACCCATATCCGGGGATCGGGAGATATTTCAAGTGACGAACTAAGCCGAACGGCTGATCGTGCAAGGGAATCGCGTGGTGTCAGCATTCAGGGCGACGGATGTCGGAACGGGGGGTGAACAGACAGGAGCGCACCGTGCTGGTGGAACGCATCGTCGTGCCGTTCGAGGGGCGCGGAGCCGGGACCGGGCCGTTGGCGTGGGGGCAGCAGCAGGTCTGGGAGGCGATGGTCGACATCGGCTCGTCGCTGCCGATGGGCGGCGTCGTCGCGGTCACCGACGGGCGCACCGTCGAGGACTTCGTGCACGAGCTGCGCTTCCACATGTGCCGCTACCCGTCGATGCGCACGCTGCTGCGGTTCGGCGGCGACGGTACCGTCACCCAGGAGATCTTCGCCGAGGGCGAGACGGCGCTGGAGATCCACGAGGGCGAGGACCCCGGCGAGGATCCGGCCGCGGTCGCCGAGGCGCTCGCGGCGCGGTGGCGGGAGCGCAAGTTCGACTACGACTCCGAGTGGCCGCTGCGCATGGGCGTGGTCCGGCACCGGGGCGTCGTCACGCACGTGGTCGCCCTCATGTGTCACATCGCCGCGGACCTCGGCGGCGTCGAGGTCATGATGCGCGACCTGGCCGCCGCCGACCCCGGCCCGCACACCGCCCCGTCGCCGCTGGACCTGGCCCGGGCGCAACGGGAGGCGGGGATGCGCCGGCACACGGCGGCGGCGATGCGGTACTGGGAGAACCACCTGCGCGCCGTCCCGCTCAGCGTGCTGGGGGACGCCGCCGACAACGGCGACCCGACGTTCTGCCGCCTGCACTGGCGCTCCCCCGCGCTGCACCTGGCCTCGGCCCGGCTCGCCGCCCGCCTCGGCGCCGACCCGGCCTGGGTCCTGCTGGCCGCGCTCGCGACCGGCCTGCACCGCGTCGGCCGCAGCCCGTTCGTGGCGCTCGGCATCATCGGCAACCGGTTCCGGCCCTCCCTGCGCGAGGTGGTGAGCCCGCTGACCCAGGACGGCCTGTGCGTGCTCGACGTCACCGGGGCGAGCGCGGAGGAGGCGATCGCACGGGCCCGGACGGCGTCGATGAGCGCCTCGAAGTACGCCTACTACGACCCGGCCGACCGCGAGGCCCTGGAGGAGCGCGTCGGCCGCGCCCGCGGCGCCCGCGTCGACCTGCGGGTGCTCTACAACGACCGCCGCACGAGCGCCGCCCCGCCGCCCGGCGCCGAGGACCCGCGGGCGGCCCTGGCCCGCACGCAGCTGCGCGAGGAGCCGGCCGCGTTCCTGGGCCCGAAGCTCATGTTCCACGTCGAGGACTCCCCGGACGCGGTCAGCCTGATCATGGAGGTCGACACGCGGTACCTCGCCCTGCCCGACGCGCGCCGCCTGCTCAAGGAAGCGGAAAGGTTTGCCGTCGAGGCCTGACACCCCGGCGCCGCCTTCCTACCCTGGGGTCACGTCACGGGGAGGCGCTCATGCAGATCACCGAGGTGAGCGTGCTGGGCGTACGGTCGGCGGTCGTGGTGCTGCGGCACCGGCACACGCCCCTGCGGTTCGTGCTCGTCCCGACCATCCACATGGGACGGCCGGAGTACTACCGGCGCATCACCGAGCGGATCGCGCGGTCCCAGCTCATCGTCGCGGAGACGTACGACGGGCCCAGCTCCACCGGCCTGGCGTACGTCACCGCGATGCGCCTGACCCGCCAGTGCCAGGCCCGCGGGCTCGTGCACCAGAACATCGACTACGCCGCGCTCGGGGTGCCGGTCGTCTGGCCGGACGGCTTGCTCCTGCGCGGGCGCCGCGACCGCGTGCCGCTGCTGGGCTGGCTCGACCTGGCCCTGCTGGTGCCGGCCCTGACCGTCAGCATGGCCGTCGGCGGCCGTGCCTGGCTGCTGGCCCGCAACCTCGAGGTGAGCGACGACTCCGAGGTGCGGGTGCCGCTGTTCAACCGCGCCATACTCGTCGAGCGCGACCGGCTCCTGACCGCGGACCTGGCCGGCATCCACGAGCGCCGCGCGGCCGAGGACATCGAGGTCGCCGTGGTGTACGGCGCCGCGCACATGCCCGCCGTCATGCGCACCCTGGCCCCGCTCGGCTACCGCCCCCTGCGCGCCGGCGACTGGCTGACCGCGATCCCGTTCTAGGCTGCGGGGCGTGACGGCCGGGGCGTGACGGCTCAGTCCTCGGGCAGGGCCGCGTCCGCGGTGGCCGCGTGCCTCGGGATGAACACCGCCAGCAGGGCGGCCAGCACCGCGGCGCCCGCGCAGATGGCGAACAGGGTCCGGTAGCCCGCCAGCGACGGCAGGGCGTGGCCGGCCAGCGTGATCGTCTGCGCCGCCAGGATCGCCCCGCCGATGGCGCTCGCCAGGGAGCTGCCGACGCTGCGGAAGAGGGCGTTCAGGCCGTTCGCGGCGGCCAGCTCCGAGCGCGGGGCGGCGTGGATGATGAGGCCCGGCATCGCCGCGTAGGCGATGCCGGTGCCCGCGCCCGAGATGGTGGCGCCCAGCACGACCTGCCACAGGGAGTCGACCAGGACCATGCGGGTCGCGAAGCCCGCGGCGATGATGAGCGAGCCGATGATGAGGGCGGTGCGCGGGCGCAGGCGGGCCGAGAACGGCGACAGCAGCAGCATCGCGATGCCGCCCGGCAGCATGCACAGCCCGCCGGCCAGGACGGACTGGCCGAAGCCGTAGCCGGTCGCCGCCGGGGCCTGCACGTAGGAGGCGGTGCCGATCAGCGTGGCGAACAGGGCGAAGCCGACGCACAGCGAGGCGATGTTGGTCAGCAGCAGCGACGGGCGGGCGGTGGTGCGCACGTCGACGAGCGGGGACGCGCGGCGCAGCTCCACGGCGATGAAGACCGCCAGCAGTACCACGGCGGCGGCGAGCAGGCCGATGGTCCACGGGCTCGTCCAGCCCCACGACGAGCCCTGGGCCAGCGGCAGCAGCAGGGCGAGCATCGCGGCGCCGAGCAGGGCGGTGCCGACCAGGTCCATGCGGCCCTTGGCGACCCGGGCCGGCTCACGGACGAGCAGGACGATGCCCGGCACGGTCAGGATGCCGCCGGCGACGCAGATCCAGAACAGCACGTGGTAGTCGGCGTACTGGGCGATGAGCCCGGCCAGCGGCAGGCCGAGCGCGCCGCCGACGCCGAGCATGGCGCTGATCAGCGCGATGCCCGCGGGCGCGTGCTCCCGGGGCAGGGTGACGCCGATGAGGCTGATGCTCAGCGGTACGGCGGCAACGGCGAGGCCCACGACCGACCGTCCGATGATCATGACGGTGAGATTGTTCGCCAGGGCGCAGATCAGCGAGCCCACGACCAGGGCCCCGATGGTCACCAGGAGCATCCGGCGGGTGCCGAACAGGTCGCCGAGGCGGCCGAAGGCGGGCACCGCGACCGCACCGACGAGCAGGGTCGAGGTGAGCAGCCAGGCCACCCCGTCCCCGCCCGCCCGCAGGTCGACGGCGAGCTCCGACAGGACCGGGACCAGCAGCGACTGGGTCAGCGACACCATGAGCGCCGCGGTGCCGATGACGAGCACGACGACGAGCTGCCGCCGGGTCCACGCGGCGCGGACCTGCGCGGGCGGCGCCTCGACGGCGGACTCCTGGATCTGGGTCATGGGGGTGGGGCTCCAAGCACGGGGAATGTGGCCCGATCGGCCAGGAGGCAGAGCCTGCCACGAGCGTGTTGCCACGAGGTGACCGCCGCGTGGACTGAGACCGCGGTCACAAGCGCGCCGATCGGGCCGCGCTGTCGTCGAGGGGAGCGTGAGCCGCGCGCCGACGTCCGTCCGACAGCCTGAGATGAACGACCGACCCCGCACGGTTGCATGCCGCCGTGACCGAGTTCCGCGGCGGGTCGTTGAAGGTCCGTGTCCACCAAGCGCCGCCTGTTCGCCGTAGCCGTCCTGCTGCTCGTCCTGGCCGGTGCCGGGTCCGCGACCGCGGGCGTCGCCCAGCACGGGGTGGTGAGCGAGAAGCCGGTCGCGTGGACGCCGAACGTGCTCGACGGCACCGTCAGCGCCATGGCCGTGGTCGGGGGCACCGTCGTGGTCGGGGGCGACTTCACGCAGGTCGCGGACTCGGCGAGCGGCGTGAAGTACAAGCGGCGGTATCTGTTCGCCTTCGAGCTGGGCACCGGACGCATCCTCGATGCGAGCGCCACGGTGGACGGGCCGGTCACCGCGCTCGCCCCGGCCCCCGACGGCGTCGGCGTGTTCGTCGCGGGGCGGTTCGCGAAGGTCAACGGGCAGCCGCGCACCGGGCTGGCCGAGGTGAACGCGGTCACCGGCGCGACGGTGCCCGGGTTCGCCGCGACCGCCGGCAAGGGCCAGATCCGCACCCTGGCGACGGCGGGGTCATGGCTGTACATCGGCGGCAGTTTCACCCAGCTCGGCGGCCTGCCCCGGGTCGCGCTCGCCCGCGTGGACGCCGCGACCGGGACCACCGACGCCGCGTTCGACCTGCGGCTGGCCCGCCGCGACCGGGGCCTGGTGAAGGTCGAGGAGGTCGCGGTCAGCGCCGACGGCGCCCGGGTGGCGGCGGTGGGCGCGTTCGACTCCGCGGCCGGGCAGAAGCGCACCCAGCTCGTCGTCGCCGACGCCGGGGCCGCGCCGGCCGTCTCCGGCTGGTCGACGGACGCCTACACGGGGCGGTGCAACACGCTGTACGACTCCTATCTGCGCGGCGTCGACTTCGCGCCCGACGGCACCTGGATCGTGGTGAGCGCGACCGGGGGCATGTCCGGCCCGACCCGGATGTGCGACAGCGCGGCCCGCTTCGACGTCGCCGGCAGCGGCAACCACCAGCCGGTGTGGGTGAACCGGACCGGCGGGAACACGCTGTGGTCGGTGGCCGTGACCGACGCGGCCGTCTACGTCGGCGGGCACATGCAGTGGATGGACAACCCGAAGGGGCACAAGTCCAAGGGGCCCGGCGCGGTCGAGCGCTCCGGGATCGCCGCGCTGGACCCCGCGACCGGGGCCGCGCTGCCGTGGAACCCCTCGCACAGCCGCGGCGTCGGCGTCGGCGTCCTGGTCACGTGCCCGGCCGGGCTGCTGGTCGGCTCGGACACGGACCGGATCGGCGGGGAGTACCACGGCCGCATCGGCCTGCTCCCGATGCTCTAGCTCGGCTCGATCGGCTGGCTCGGCCGGTAGATGTCGGGCTCGACGAAGATCAGGGTGGCGATCGGCACGGCCGCCCGGATGCGGGCCTCGGCGCTGTTCGTCGCCTGGCTGATCTCCTCGGCGACGGTACCCTCGGGGACCGTCACCTTCACCGCGACGAGCAGCTCGTCCGGGCCGAGGTGCATGGTGCGCAGGTGCACCACCCGGTCGAAGAGCGGCTCGCCGAGCAGCGACTCACGGATCTTCGCGATGTGAGCCTTCGACGCGGCCTCGCCGACGAGCAGGCTCTTGGTCTCCATGGCCAGGATCCACGCGATCGCCACGAGCAGCAGGCCGATGACGAGCGTGCCGATGCCGTCGAAGACCGCGTTGCCGGTCAGCACCGACAGCCCGACGCCGAGCAGCGCCACCACCAGGCCGGTGACCGCCCCGGCGTCCTCCAGCAGGATCGTGGGCAGCTCCGGGGCCTTGGCGTGGCGGATGAACTGCCACCAGGTGCGGCTGCCGCGGCTCTCGTTCGCCGCCTTCGCCGCGGTGATCAGGGCGTAGCCCTCCAGCCCGATCGCGATCACGAGGATGATCACGGCGACGAGCGGGGACTCGAGGTCCTTCGGGTGCAGGATCTTGTGGTAGCCCTCGTACAGCGCGAACAGCCCGCCGAGCGTGAACAGCACGATGGACACTATGAAGGCGTAGATGTACCGCTCCCGCGCGTACCCGAACGGGTGCTGCTCGTCCGCGGCCCGGCGCGAGCGGCGGCCCCCGACGAGCAGCAGCGCCTGGTTGGTCGTGTCGGCGAGGGAGTGCACGGCCTCGGCCAGCATCGACGACGAGCCGGTGATGAGCGCGCCGACGCCCTTGGCCACCGCGATGCCGAGGTTCGCGGCGAGGGCCGTGACGACGGCGCGCGTACTGCCGCCCTCAGCCGCCATCGAGCACCTCGCCGAGGAACGCCTCGAGCTCGCGCCAGCTGCGGCGGTCCGCGGCCGCGTGGTACGCCTCGCCGGGCAGCGTGAACCCGTGCTCGGCGCCGGCGTAGGTGGTCACCTGCCAGTCGAGGTCGCCGCGGGTGCGCAGCTCGTCCTGGAACTTCGCCACCGCCGCGTCCGGCACGACGGCATCGGCGCCGCCGGTGAGCACCAGCAGCGGGCCGGCGATCGCGGCGACGTCGGCGGGCTCGTGGGCGATGAGGGCGCCGTGGAACGACACCGTGCCGCGCACCGGCGCGCCGGTGCGGGCGAACTCCAGGGCCGCGGAGCCGCCGAAGCAGTAGCCGATGACGGCGATCCGGTCGGGGTCGACGTTCGGGTCCGCGGCGAGCACGTCGTAGGCGGCCCGGACCCGGGCGCGCAGCAGCGGCAGGTCGCCGTAGTACTTGCCGGCCTCGGCGCCGGCCTCCTCGTGGCCCTCGAACCGGCGCCCGGTGCCGTAGACGTCGGCGCAGAACGCGAAGTAGCCGAGCCGGGCGAGCATGTGGGCGCGGGCCTTGGGGTATTCGCGCAGGCCGGTCCAGTCGTGCACGATCAGCACCGCGGGCTTCGGGCCGGCGACGGCGGCGTCGTGCACCGCGTAGCCCTCCATGGGCCGGCCGTCGTGGTCGTACGTCACCGCCGCCCCCTCGAGCCGGGCGCCGTCGGGCGCCGCAACGGTGTCGATGAGCCGCCGGTGGTCCCCGGAGAAGTCGGTCATGATCGGCACTCTACCGACGCCGTGTGAACCGCTTCTGGCAGGCGTGCGCAATCCGGGCGTTGACCTGCCGCTTTCCGGATATCGTGAGCGCGAGGAGGCCGCATGCAGGAGCACGCGCCGTCACCGACGCGGAGCTCGACCACCGGGTCCCGCCGGACGCCCCGATCCGCGCGGCGGGCAGCTCGGCGGCCGTCCACGGGCGGGGCCGGCGGTCCAGCACGGCGCACACGCCGACCGCGTCGCCGCCGGGGTCGCGGATCGGGAAGCCGTAGGCGGCGTGCATGTCCTTCGTCTCCGAGCGCCGGGCCCGCGAGGACGCCGACCGCCGGCACCGCGTCCTCGACGCCCTCCTGAAGAGCCTGCGCACCGGGGTCGCGGCCTGCGACGCCGACGGGCGGCTGGTGTTCACGAACGAGGCCCTTCGCCGCCTCTGCGGCGGGTGCGGCGCCGACGGCCTCGCGGCCACCGGCCACCGGCCCCCTGCGCCGGGCGCTTTCCGGCGAGCGGCTGCGCGGCCTGGAGCTGACCGTGTCCCGCCCCGGCGAGCGGGCCTGCGTCCTGTCCGCCGACGCCGAGCCGATCACCGCCGGCGACGACGGCACCCGCACCGGTGCCGTCATCGCCGTGCACGACGTCACCGAGCGCCGCCGGGCCGAGCGCTTCCGCGAGGCCGAGCTCGGCGTCGCCGGGGTGCTGGCGGGCGCGCAGAGCGCGGCCGAGGCCGGGCCCGAGCTGCTGCGGGTGCTGTCCGAGTCGCTCACGTCCCCGGCCGCGGCGAGCGTCGAGCTGACCGTCGCCGACGCCGGGCTCGGCATCCCCGAGGACGAGCGCGACCGGGTCTTCACCCGCTTCTACCGCTCGACGCGGACCCGCGACCGCGGCATCCGCGGCGCCGGGCTGGGCCCGGCCCTGAGCCGGGCCAGGCCGTCATCGACCGGCACCGCGGCACGATCCGCCTGGTGCCGCAGCCCGAGGGGACCCGCTTCGTGGTGCGCCTACCCGGTCACGCGGACTCCGACGCGGCCCAGCCCGTCCAGCGGGTGACGTCCACCGCCACCAGCCCGCCGCGCAGCTCGAAGTGCGGATAGCGGGCGCCGAGGCGGTCCAGGGCCATCCGGCCCTCGGCGCCGTCCGGGTCGACGTCGCGGGCCGAGCCGTCGGCGCGCACCCACCACAGCGCGGACCAGTCGTCCTCGTAGTGGTCGGCCAGCACCGCGGCCCGCGGGTTCGCGGCCAGGTTCGCCAGGCGGCGCAGCCGCAGGTGCCGCTTGGGCTTGGCGTCCACGCCGTGGTAGATGGTGTCGGCGTCCAGGGCGAAGACGATCGGCACCACGTGCGGGTGACCGTCCGGCGACGCGGTCGCCAGGTGCGCGACCCTGGCCTCGGCGAACCTCCGGCGCGCCTCCGTCGCCGCGAGCTCGGTCATGCGCCCTCCGCTTCGCTCCGGCCGCACGACCCAGAACTGAGCCCATGATGACCGGCCCCTCCGCTTCGCTCCGGACCGGTCATGCGCCCTCACCGGCGAACACCGCGATGGCGTGCTCCCACTCGTCCAGGGCACGCTCCACCGTGGACCGCGGCCCCGAGGGGATCCAGCGGCTCGCGCGCTGCACGCCGGCCTCGTGGAGCCGTTGCAGCACGGCCGGGTCGTTCGGCGCCGAGAGCACCTGCACGCCGATCGGCCGCTCCGCTCGCGAGCGCAGCTCGGCGATGCGCTCGAAGATGCCCTCCTCGTAGTTCGGGAACCACGCGTCGCCGAAGGCGAGGACCCGGTCCAGCACGCCCGGGCCGGTGCCGCCGACGAGGACCGGCGGGTGGGGCCGCTGGACGGGCTTCGGGTAGGACCAGATGCGGTCGAAGTTCACGTACTTGCCGTGGTACGTCGCCTCGTCCTCGCGCCAGATGGCCTGCATCGCCTCGACCCGCTCGCGCAGCACGCCCATCCGCACCCGCGGGTCGGTGCCGTGGTTGCGCATCTCCTCGCGGTTCCACCCGGCGCCGACGCCGAACTCGAAGCGGCCCCCGGAGAGCTGGTCGACCGACGCGACCTCCTTCGCGGTGATGATGGGGTCGCGCTCGATCACGAGGCAGATGCCGCTGCCGACCCGCAGCCGGCTGGTGGCGGCCGCGGCGGCGGTCAGCGCGACGAAGAGGTCGTAGGTGTGCCAGTACCGCTGCGGCAGCTCCTGCCCGTCCTGGGCGGGCGTCTCGCGGGCGGCCGGGATGTGGGTGTGCTCGGCGAAGAACAGCGCCGAGTGCCCGCGCTCCTCGACCAGCCGGGCGAGCGCCCCGGGCGCCATGGCGTTGTGCGTGGGGAAGTAGCCGACTCCGAAGTCCATACCACCATTGCTACAGCAGACGCTTGACGTGCCGGATCGCCTTGGCGAAGTAGCGGTGCCCGGGCGGGCGGGTGAGCAGGTCGGCGAGGGAGAAGAGGTCCAGGGCCCGGCACAGGTGGCGCCAGTCCCCGGGCAGCTCGCCGCCGCCCGCTGTGAAGCCCGTCACGAACGCGTCGGCGAAGCCCGGCGGGCGCGGCTCGCGCAGCATGTTGGCGACGTCGAAGAGCGGGGTGCTGCTGAAGGCGAACTCCCAGTCGAGCACCGCCGCCACCCCGCCGCCCGGGCCGGCGACGAGGTTCTTCGGGTTGTAGTCGCCGTGCACCAGGTGACGCGCGCCCGCGAGGGCGGTCAGGTCGGGGGTGACGCGCTCGGCGTAGCGCAGCAGCCGCCCACGCTCGTCCGCGCTCAGGTGCCCGGCCGCGTTGCCCTCGCGCAGGCACCGCTCGACCCACGCGTCCAGGCCGCTCGTGGGTTCGGGCCCGGCCGGCTCGAGCGCGGCGTCCGCGAAGAACCCGGGCGCCGGGAAGCGCACGGACCCGATGCGGGCGAGGGTCTCCCCCGCCGCGAACCCGTCCAGCGGCGCGCGGGCGGCGACACGTGCTGCGGCGTTACGAGGGCGTCGACGCGTGCGCGAAGGACGCCGCGCTCGCCGGGGTGGTGCCCGTCGCGGAGGTGGTCGCGGCCCACGCCGACGCTGCGGCGCTGCTGTCACGGCTCGTGGACGAGGGCGCCGCGCCGCTGCAGCCTCCAGTGAGCTCCCGCCGGGCCACGACCCGCTCCCCGCCCAGCGCCGCGGCCAGCCACCCGCCGAGATCACCCACCACGACACACTATCGGGACTGTGGCAGGATGACGCGCGTGGCAGAGGCCCCCGACCGGCACGAACAGCGCCGCCGCGCGGAGCTCGCGGGGGTGGCGGCCCGGTTGCGCGAGGTCGGCATCGAGCCCGCGTTCGGCCCGCTCACCCCGACCTACGACTTCTACGGGCGGGTGCCCGCGAACCTGACCGGCCTCGTCGTCGGCGAGCCGCACAACACGGGCCGGATGCAGGTCACCGTCGTGGCCGCGCGGCGGCTCGTGCCGCCGGGTGAGGGCGGGCTCTCCGCCGACGGGCACATGTGGACGCGGGACGTCGACATCGAGCACGATCTCGCGGCCTCGGACGACGTGGTGTTCGAGGTGACGCTGCTCGACGGGTTCGGGGACGCGCCGGGGACGGAGTCGGTCTGGGCGCCGCGGCAGCTCGTGCGCGACGAGGAGGCCGTGGTCGACGCGGTGCGGCTCTGGCACGGGTACCGCGACATGCTCCGCGCCACCCCGCCGAAGCCGGCCCCGGAGCGCCGCCGGGCCATGCGCGCGCGGACGGCCGCCGCGCGCCGGACCGCCGCCGCGGCGCCGAGGGTGCGCCGGCCCGCCGCCGGCGAGGTGCCGGCGGCGCTCGCGGAGCACCTGGCCGGGCTCGACGACGCCCGGCTCGCGTTCAACTTCCCGCGGGACCGCAGCGGCAAGTACGTCCGCAGCGCCGTCGTCGCCCTCGCCGGCGACGGCTCCGTGCTGAGCAGACGGGCGCCCTGGCTCGCCGTGCGGGCCGACGGGGACGCGCTCGCCGTCGGGGTCGAGGGGCTCATCGGCGCGAACCAGGACCACCGCTGGGACCGGCTCCCGTGGCTGTGGAGCGCGACGCACGCCGACGCTCCGGCGGCGGTACGGTGGCAGCTGCCCGACGCCGGAAGCGCCCGCCCCGTCGTGAGCCTGCTCGACCGGCACGCGCCCGCCGAGGCCCTGGCCCGGTGCGGGGTCGAGCTGGACGAGGAGCTGACGGCGCTGCTGTCCGGCTATCCGATCACCTACGGCTTCGCCCGGCACACCGAGACCTGGGTGAAGCGGCTCTTCGAGCAGCTGCAGCGCTGCGCGCCGTGGCGGCTCGCGGCCGCGTACGAGGTGCACCAGGACGAGCGCCGGGCGGTGCGCCGGCCGACGGGCGAGCCGATCGCGCTCTTCGGGCTCAAGGGCATGAACCAGCAGTCCAAGCCCATGGTGGGCCTCGACCTGCGCGACGGCACGGCGCGGCTGAGCATGATCTGGTCGGCGAGCAACGTGCGGCTGCCGCAGGCGCTGTGGCAGTGCCCGGCCGACCTCGAGGCGGAGCTCTTCTAGAAGGCGGCCTCGCGCATCGCGGTCGTGGCCGTGTGGGTGCGCAGCCAGGCGGCCACGTCGGCGCCGGGCATCGGGCGGGCGTAGTGGTAGCCCTGGGCGATGTCGCAGCCGAGCTCGAGCAGCGCGGCCGCGTGCGCGGTGCCCTCGACGCCCTCGGCGACGACGGTCATGCCCAGGTTGTGGCCGAGCTCGATCGCGCCCCGGACCAGGATGGCGTCGTCCTGGTCGATGTCCATGTGCTGCACGAAGGTGCGGTCGACCTTGAGCTCGTCGACGGGCAGCTGCTTGAGGTAGGCCATCGAGGAGTAGCCGGTGCCGTAGTCGTCGATCGACAGGTGGATGCCGAGGTCGTGCAGCTCGGTGAGGGTCGCGGTGGCCTGGACGGGGTTGGCCATGACGGCCGACTCGGTGACCTCCAGCCGCAGCAGCCGGGCCGGCACGCCGAACTCGTCGAGCAGGCCGGTCACGTGCCGCACCAGCTCGGCGTCGAGCAGGCAGCGGGGCGAGAGGTTCACGGCGACGGGGATGGACAGGCCGGCGTCGAGCCAGGCGCGCTCCTGGGTCAGGGCGAGCCTCAGGACGTACAGCGTCAGGCGGTTGATCAATCCGGTCGTCTCGGCCACGGGGATGAACTCCGCCGGCGGGATCGCGCCGCGGGTCGGGTGCTGCCAGCGCACCAGGGCCTCCACGCCGCTGAGCCCGTGGTCGTCGAGGCGCACCTTCGGCTGGTAGTGCAGGGTCAGCTGGTCGCCGGCCTCCAGAGCACGGCGCAGGTCGCCGAGCAGCAGCAGGCGGCTGCTGTCGTCGGTGTGCATGCTGGACCGGTAGACGGCGACGCCGTTCTTGGCCTCCTTCGCGGCGTACATCGCGATGTCGGCGCAGCGCAGCAGGGCGTCGGCGGAGTGCCCGTCGTCGGGAGCGCCGGCCACGCCGATGCTCGCCTCGACGTCGACGGTCACGTCGCCGAGCACGAAGCTGCGGTGCAACTGCTGCTGCAGGGCCGCGGCGAGCCCGGCCGCCTCGGCGGTGCGGGTGCCGGGCAGCAGGACCGCGAACTCGTCGCCCGACAGGCGCGCGACCAGGTCGCCGGGGCGCAGCGCGGCGGTACAGCGGGCGGCGACCTGGCGCAGGAGGTCGTCGCCGTACTGGTGGCCGAGCGTGTCGTTGACCTCCTTGAACCGGTCCAGGTCGAGCATGAGCACGGCGACGGGCGCGTCCGGGTCGGCGAGCGCGGCGTCGGCCCGCCGGTTGAACAGGATGCGGTTCGGCAGCCCGGTGAGGGCGTCGTGCAGCGCCTGGTGCTCGTTCGCGGCGGCCTGGCGCAGCAGCCGGCGCTGGTAGCCGGCGGCGGCGAGCGCGAAGCCGGTGATGAGCACGAGCCCGGCCGCGAAGCCCAGCGTCGTGGTGGTGAACACGATCGACTCGGTGTGGCGCAGGTCGGTGACGGCGTCGGCGGCCTCGGTGGCGTGGGCGATGTTCGCGGCCCGCACGTCGCCGGTGAGCTGGTCGAACACCGGGTCGGTCAGGTTCTGGTCGATGCGCTTCACGAGCGCGGCGTCCCCGGCGTCGACCGCGGCGAAGAGGCTGTTCATCGAGGCCAGGTACTCGTCCTGCAGCGCCCGGACCCGCGCGGTGAGCGCCCGGTCGGTCGCGCCGCCGAGGCGGTCGACGTCGCGCAGCGCGGCGGCGAGGGCGGCGGCGGCCGCGGCGTGCCCGGCGCGCACGTCCGGCCCGGGCTCAAGGCGGTAGTGCTGCTCGGCGAGCTTCTCCTCGGCGACGGCGTCGTGGGCGCGCTCGTAGGCGGCGGCGAGCGCGGTGGCCCGGGTCACGGTGTCGGCGGCGCGGCGGGTCCGCATGACGCCGGCGACGCTGAGCACGGCGAGGGCGATCACGACGAGGGTGAGACCGGTCGCGGTCGCCCGCCGCATCCGGTGCGGGCGCGATGACGCGTGCATCCGGCCTCCCTCCCTGTCCTGTGTGGCAACCTGTCCTGTCTGGCGACCTGTCCTGTGTGGCGCCGCCTGTCCTGTGTGGCGACGAAACCGTCCGCACATCGGCAGGGCCGGCGCCGAGTTGACCCGTCAGGCCGCGGCGGTCGCGGCCAGGGACGGAAGCATCACGCTCACCGCGCTTCCGGAGTCCTCACCGGTGCTGCTGGCGACCGCGATGGTGCCGCCGTGCGCGTCGACGATCGCCTTGACGATGGTCAGGCCGACCCCGGCGCCCTGGGAGGCGAGGTCGTCGGCGGTCGCCGAGCGGTGGAAGCGCTCGAAGACGTGCGGCAGATCCGCGGCCGGGATGCCGACGCCGGTGTCGGCCACGGTGAGCGCCGGCTGCGGGTCCGCGGCGACGCCGACGGTGACGGTGCCGCCGGGCGGGGTGAACTTCAGCGCGTTGAACAGCAGCCGGCTCAGCGCCTGGCCGGGGCGGTGGGCGTCGGCAGATGCCGGACGCGAGCGCCGCGATGTCGTCGAAGTCCGCCTCGGGCGGGGTGTCGAGGACCGCGGTCGCGTACAGCGCGGCGAGCCGCGCCGCCTCCCCGTCGGATTCCATCGCCCTCATGATCTCAACCCTTTCTCGGTCGGGTCGCGAATTTACGACATGTCCGAATTTTCGTTCAGTCGTTAGGCCGAGGAACGGACTCGGACTCGGACAGGGAGCGACGACGATGAACAGACTCCGGGCGGCACTGCTCGGCGCCGGGCTGGGCCTGCTCGCGACGGCCCCCGTCCCGTCCCCGGCCGCCGCCGCGGACGTCGTCACCTCGGTCGCGACCGTCCCCGGCGTGCACGACATCAGCCCGGACCACCACGGGACCGTCTACGTCACCGACCCGGCCCGGCACCGGATCCTGGCGGTCCGCGACGGCGCGACGACGGTGTTCGCCGAGCAGATCGCCGACCCGGCGGGCCTCGCCGTCGACGGGCACGACAACGTCTACGTCGGCACGAGCTACGGCCGGATCCTGCGGTTCACGCCGGACGGGGCCCGCACGATCTTCGCCGTGGGCAAGGGCGCCGTGCTGGCGGTGGCGATCGACCCCGCCGGCAACGTCTACTGGGCCGAGTCGAACACCGTGTGGAAGGCGACGCCGGACGGGCACGCGGCCCGGTTCGCGCAGGCGCCGCGCCCGGCCGCCCTCGCCGCCGACGGGGCGGGCAACGTGTTCGTCGCGACCGCCACCCAGGTCCTCGAGATCACCGCGGCCGGGACCCGCGCGCCGATCGCGACGGGCCGGACGCAGGCCCTCGCGGTGGACGCGGACGGGACGCTCTACGCGAGCGACGGGTGCGCGGTGCGCCGCCTCCCGGCCGGGCCGCCGCCCGCCGTGTGCGCCGCCGCCCTGGCCGCCGCCGACGGGGTCCTGTACTACGCCGACGCGAAGACCGGCCAGATCGGTCGCATCGGCCCGGCCGCCGAGCCCGCCCCGAGCGCCGTCCCGTCCCCGAGCACCGCCCGGATCGCCGCCGCGCCCGTCCCGAAGTCCGGCGACGGACCCGGGGCCGGCGTCGCGGCCGCGCTGCTCGTGGGGGTCGCGCTGCTCGCCGCCGCCGTTGGAACTTTCGCGCACCACCGCCGCGCCACCTGACCGCCGAGGGACCGCCGCGGCGTTTCCTGTTATTCGACGGCTGCCGATGTCATCTACGCGGTCGTGGCTACCTTCAGATCGCACTTCAGATGGCCCGGACGCAGGGCCGTGCTCTGCGGGGCGGGGCTGGCGACCGTCATCGCCGGCCTCGCCGTGTCCATGCTCCCGGCGGCGGCCGCCGAGGCGCCGGCGGCCGGGAACACCTACACCGTCGCGTCCAACGACGGCGCCACGAGCCGCCAGTGGCGCGTCGACACCCGCTCCGGCGGCCGCTTCGCGCTCGTCGACACCGCCGGGCAGTGCCTCGCCGCGCCCGGCGGTGCCACGGGCGTCGCCCTGGCCCCGGCCGCCTGCGACACGACGGCGGCCGACCAGCAGTGGAGCTTCGTCGCCAAGTCCGGCGCCTACCAGCTCAAGAACGGCCAGTCGGGCTGGTGCGCCAGGTCCGGGGCGACCCCCGCCCTCGACGCCTGCACCGGCGACGCCAACCGCCTGTGGACGTTCACCAAGGTCGGCGGCGGCACCCCGGCGCCGGCCGGGCTCGTCGGCTGGGCGGCCCAGAACGGCACCACGACCGGCGGCGCGGGCGGCGCCACGGTCACCGTCACCACCGCCGCGCAGCTCGACTCGGCGCTGCAGGCGAGCGGGGCCCGGATCGTGAAGGTGTCCGGCATGATCGCGCTGACCGGCATGCACAAGGTGTCGTCGAACAAGACGATCCAGGGCGTCGGGTCCGGCTCCGGCCTGCGCGGCGGCGGCCTCACCCTGGACAACGTCAGCAACGTCATCATCCAGAACCTGAACATCACCGGGTCCGGCGACGACGCCGTCAACGTGCAGAACGGCTCGCACCACGTGTGGATCGACCACAACACGCTGTCCGACGCCTACGACGGGCTCGTCGACATCCGGCTCGGCTCGGACTACGTGACGGTGTCGTGGAACATCACCCGCGACCACGACAAGACGATGCTGCTCGGCTCCGCCGACACCGACACCGGCGACCGCGGGCACCTGCGCGTCACCTACCACCACAACTGGTTCGACGGCACGAACCAGCGCCACCCCCGGGTCCGGTTCGGCAACCCGGTGCACGTCTACAACAACCTGTACTCGAACAACGGCGCCTACGGCGTCGCGTCCACGATGGAGGCCGGAGTGCTCGTCGAGGGCAACTACTTCGACCACGTCGCGCACCCGACGACCCTCGCCCAGGGCACCTCGCCGGACGGGAACCTGGTGCAGCGCGACAACTACTTCACCGGCTCCGGCACGCCGATGACGAAGGGCTCGGTGAAGGCGATCCCGTACGCGTACACCATGGACGCCGCGAGCGCGGTGAAGTCCATCGTGTCCGCGGGCGCCGGCACCGGGCGGCTCGGCCTCTGACGCTCCTCCTCGGGAAGAAATGGTGCCCCGGCGAGGGAGCCGCCGGGGCACCACCGGGCTATGGCAGCACCCAGTTCTGGTTGGTCTGCCCGTTGCAGGCCCAGATCTGGATCTGCGTGCCGTCGGCGCTGCTCTGCCCCGTCGCGTCCAGGCACCTGCCCGTCTCCGGGTTCACCAGCGTCTGGCCCGAGCGCGTCCACTGCTGGTGCGTGTTGCCGTTGCAGTCCCACAGCTGGACCTTGGTGCCGTTGGCGTTCACGCCCCCGGCCACGTCGGCGCACTTGCCCAGGGCCCGCAGCGTGCCGTCGGTCCCCACCGTCCAGTTCTGGGCGCCGGTGCCGTTGCAGGTGTACAGCTGGATCTTCGTCCCGTTCGCGGTGCCGCCCGCGGCCACGTCGAGGCACTTGCCGGCCAGGCCCTTGATCGGCCCGGTGCCGCCCGGGTTCGTGGTGCCGCCGCCGAAGTGGATGTCGCCGCGGTGCAGCACGCGCGGGTCGTAGTAGGTGCGCTTGATCCCGTCGTCGGTGTTCCACGCCGGGTCGGTGAGCCAGCTGATCCACACGCTGAAGAACGTCCACCGCGGCTGGGCCGTGATCGTCTCCGGCGTCGGCACCGTGCCCACCTCGGACAGCCCGATCGGCTTGCCGCCGGCGATGCCGAGCATGGCGTTGTACCAGGCCTGCGTCGGCTGCTTGTTCACCCAGGCGTCCAGCGTGGCGACGTCCACATAGGACGCGCCCGGCCAGTAGTCGGCGACGTGGCTCTCGCCGCCGGCTACGTCCTTGAGGTTCCACACCCACACCAGGTTGCTCAGGCCCTTGGCGCCGGCCAGGTAGTCGTGGGTGATCTGGAAGAGCTTGCGGCTGCCGTTCGCGCCGGGGCGCCCGCCCCACCACGACCAGCCCTCGTTCATCTCGTGCTGGGGCCGGAAGAGCACCGGGATGCCGCTGTTCTTCAGGTCCTGCAAATAGGGCACGGCCTCGTCGAGGCGGCGCTTGAACGCGGTGTTCAGCCCGGTGCCGTCGGTGACGAGCTCGTTCCACTGGGCGTCGGTCAGCTTGCTCTCGATGGCGCCGGTGCCGTAGTCCCAGTGGCAGGCCGAGCCGACGGTCGGCGGGCACATGTGCCACACGAGCGCGGGGATGGTGCCGGCCGCCCACACCGACTTCGCCTGCGCGATGACGGCCGGGCGGGCGTTGATGTCGGTCTGCTCGAACGCGAAGTCGCCGGCCCACTCGCCCGGGTACACGCCGGTGATGTCGTGGACCTTCTGCTGCCAGGTGTTCGGGGCGGAGCTGGGGCCGTCCTGCTGGCCGGAGATGATCGAGCGGCCGGTGATGCTCTGCAGGTAGTTCACGACGTCGGCGGCGGTGGCGGTGCCGCTCGGGGTCGGGGCCGCACTGGCGGGCGCGGCGGCGGCGAGCGCGGCCGAGACGGCGAGGGTGACGGCGGCGAGGGCCGCGCCCGCTCGGCGGGGTGATGGCATGAGCCAGGTCCTTTCGTCTGCTTAACCGGTACTGAACCGAGTAAGGCAGCTAAAGGCAGTTAAGTCAACCGATGCCTGAAGGGCCAGCGCGGCCGCCCCGAACAGGCCCGCGTCGCGGCCCAGGGCCGCCGGCTCGACCCGCAGGCGGCGCAGGAACGCCATGCCGCGCCGCGCCTCAAGCGCCCGCCGGAGCGGGCCGAAGAGCACGTCCCCGGCCTCGGCCACGCCGCCGCCGACGACGACCCGGTCCACGTCGCACAGGGCGGCCGTCGTGAGCAGCCCGGTCGCGAGCGCCTCGGCGCCCCGGTCGAACGCCTGGCGCGCCACGGGATCCCCCGCGCCCGCCGCGGCGGCCAGGGCCCGCGCGTCCGGGCCGGACCAGCCCTGCCCGCGCGCCCAGCGGACCATCGCCGGGCCGCTGGCGAAGGTCTCCACGCAGCCGACCGCGCCGCACGGGCACGCCTCCCCGCGCGGGTCGACGGTGATGTGGCCGATGTGCCCCGCGTTGCCGGTCGGCCCCAGGTGCGGGCGGCCGTCGAGCACGAGGCCGCCGCCGATGCCGGTGGACACCACGACGCCGAGCAGCGAACCCGGCCGGCCGCCGCGCCACCACTCCCCCAGGGCCATGCACTGGGCGTCGCCGGCCAGGCTCAGCGGTACGGCCGGCAGCCACGCGGCCACCGTCGCCGTCAGCGGGAAATCCCGCCACGCCGGGATGTTCACGGGGCTGACGGTCCCGCGCTCCCGGTCCAGCGGCCCCGCCGAGCCGATCGCGGCGGCGTCGACGTGCCGCGGCCCGGTCGCGGCGATGACGCGGCGCAGCACCGCGACCGGGTCGGCGCCCGCGATCGGCTCCTCGGCGCGGGCGTGGACCTCGCCGTCGGCGTCGATGACCGCGGCCGCGAACTTCGTCCCGCCGACGTCGACGGCGAGCACGCGGGTCACGGCCGGGCCTCGAACTTCGTCCCGCCCACGCCGACGGCGAGCACGCGGGTCACGGCCGGGCCTCGAACTTCGTCCCGCCCACGCCGACGGCGAGCACGCGGGTCACGGCCGGGCCTCGAACTTCGTCCCGCCCACGCCGACGGCGAGCACGCGGGTCACGGCCGGGCCTCGTTCACGCACCGCAGCACGGGATGCGCCACGAGCGCTCGCGCGTCCAGCTCGGCCGGGCATGCGACGGTGAACCGGACGGACTCCCCGGGCAGCAGGGTGACCAGCTGATCGTCCACGGTGGCGTCGGGGTGCAGGCGGTCCGGGAACAGCGCCAGGTCCCGCAGGATCGTGCGCGCGGCGATCCGCACGGCGTAGCCGCCCGGGATCGCGTCCACCCGCGCGTCGAACGCGGCCGGCGGGAACGGCACGTGCGGGTCCTCGGCGAAGAAGCGCAGGTCGCGCCGCCCGTCGAAGGCCGCCTCGAGCACCTGGTCCTTGTCGCCGGCCGGGGCCGGGACGTGGGCGACCGAGCGCGGACCCGCCGTGACCGCGACGGACTCGGCGGCGAGCACCGCGCCGTCCAGCGCGCGCAGGGTCAGCGTCAGGGTGCCCGTCCACGGCTCGGCGGTGTCGTTGACGATCGCGACCCCGTCCTCGTGGAAGGTGAGCAGGCGCGGGGCGTAGGCGCGGCGCAGCGTGTACCAGAGCGGCTTGCGGCGCCGCCCGCCGTCGACCGCGGCCCAGGAGGTCACCGGCCAGCAGTCGTTGAGCTGCCAGACGACGGTGCCCATGCAGTAGGGCATCAGGGCCCGGAACCGCCGGACGCCGAACGCCATCGCGCGGGCCTGGTTGAGCTGCGTCCAGTAGTGCCAGTCGTCGAACGTCTCCGGGCGCGGCAGGTGCTCGCCGAGGCCGGACAGCAGCTTCGCGTTGCCGTCGATCGCCTTCTGGTGGTGGCGCACGCCGGGCGAGTCGGGGCCGAGCGGGTCGTCGGTGACCGCGGCGCGCAGGGTGGCGTAGGCGGGCGGGCCCTGGAAGCCGAACTCGGCGACGAACCGCGGCGTGTAGGCGGCGTAGTGCGTCCAGTCCTTCGAGCCCCACACCGTCCAGATGTGGATGGTGCCGGTGGCGGGGTCGCGCACGTCGCGGTCGGGGGCGCCCGAATACGGGGTGCCGGGCCAGTACGGGCGGGCCGGGTCGAGCTCGGCGACCAGGCGCGGCAGCAGGTCGAAGTAGTACCCGCCGCCCCAGCTGAGCCCGCCCAGCCCGTCGGGCCAGCCCCAGTGCTGGTGGCCCTCGATGTTCTCGTTGTTGCCGCACCACAGCATCAGGCTCGGATGGCCCATGAGCCGCGCGATGTTGTCCCGCGCCTCCGCCTCGACCTCGGCGGCGAACGGCTCCTCCTCCGGGTAGGCGGCGCACGCGAACGGGAAGTCCTGCCAGATCATGAGCCCGAGCTCGTCGGCGAGCGCGTAGAAGTCGTCGGACTCGTAGACGCCGCCGCCCCAGACCCGCAGCGCGTTGGCGCCCGCGTCGATCGCCTGGCCGAAGCGCTCGGCGAGCTCGGCCGGGCCGGTGCGGGCCGGGAAGGGGTCGTCGGGGATCCAGTTGAAGCCGCGCACGAACACGGGCTCGCCGTTGACGACGAGCCGGAAGGCGTCCGGGTCCAGCTCGACGCCGCGCAGCCCGACCCGGCTCGTGCGGGTGTCCCCGGCGGCGGTGACGACGAGGTCGTACAGGTGCTGCTCCCCATGACCGCGCGGCCACCACAGCCGCGGCTCGGGGATGTCCACGCGCAGCGTGAGCTCCTCCTGGCCGGGCGCGAGCGTGCCCTCGGCCCGCACCCCACCGACCGTGGCCGACACCTCCACCGCGGCCCCGACCGCGGCCTCTGTGGCCCGCTCGACGGCCACGGTGACGTCGACGCCGTCCGGGCGCGGGCTCGTGCGGGTCTGCGCGATCCGGGCGCCGGACCAGGAGTCGAGGCCGATCGAGCGCCAGATGCCGGCGGTGACCAGCGTGGGGCCCCAGTCCCAGCCGAAGTTGCAGGCCATCTTGCGGATGAACGCGTACGGCTCGTCGTACGGGCCCGGCCTCGCCCCGAGCCGCGCCGCCTGCGCCAGCGCGTACTCGTACGGCGCGGTGAACGCGATCTCGAGGTCGTTCGCCCCCTCGCGCAGCAGGTCGGTGACGTCGAAGCGGTAGCGGCGGTGCATGTTGCGTGTCTCGCCGGCCGGGTGCCCGTTCACGGTGATCGCGGCGATCGTGTCGAGGCCGTCGCAGACCAGGTCGACGCGGTCGAAGCCCTCGGGCCGCCACTGGAATTCCGTCGTGTACCGCCAGTGCGTCCGCCCGATCCAGCCGAGCGCGAGCTCATTGTCGTCGCGGTACGGGTCGTCGATGAGCCCGGCGGCGAGCAGGTCCGTGTGCACGCTGCCCGGCACCGTGGCCGGGACGCCCGCCAGGTTCGCGGGGCGTCTCCAGCGCGGGTCCTCCTCGGTGCCGGCGGCGGTGCCGATGGCGGTGACGGTCCAGCCTTCGTGCAGCGAGCGGTACATGCGCGGCCCCTGTGTCGTGTGGTGTAGCCTCGGCCCGAAACCTGGTTCTGAACCGAGTAAGCGCGCTCAACGTAGCCAGGGCCACGCGGGGTGTCAATGGCTCGGGTAGCGACAGGAGTGCGTTGTGGAGCTAGCATCGCCTGAACCGAGAAAGACGCCGAGGGAGCCGAGGTGAAGCGACCGACCATCGCCGACATCGCCCGCGAGGCCGGGGTGTCGAAGGGCGCGGTGTCCTACGCGCTCAACGGCCGCCCGGGCGTCTCCCCCGCCACCCGGGAGCGCATCCTCGAGGTGGCCGGCCGGCTGAACTTCCACGCCGACAGCAACGCCCGCGCGCTGGCCGGGGCCAAGGCCCGGGTCGTGGGCCTGACCCTGCAGCGGCCGCCGAGCACGCTGGGCGTCGAGCCGTTCTTCATGGAGCTGATCAGCGGCCTGGAGCTGGAGCTCTCCCGCCGCTCCTACGCCCTGCTGCTGCAGATGGCGGCCGGGCGCGACGAGGAGCTCGCGTTCTACCGCCGCTGGCACAGCGAGGGCCGCGTCGACGGCGTCCTCGTCTGCGACGTGCGCACCGGCGACCCCCGCGTCCCGGCGCTGGAGGAGCTCGGCCTGCCCGCGATCGTCATCGGCCCGCCGGACGCGAGCGGGTCGCTGCCGAGCGTGTGGTCGGACGACGCGCAGTCGATGGTGGAGGCGGTGGAGTATCTCGCCGCGCTCGGCCACCGCCGCGTCGCCCGCGTCGGGGGCATCGCCGAGTTCGCGCACACCGCGATCCGCACCGACGCGTTCACCGCGGTCTGCGCGCGGCTGGGCCTGCCCGACGCCGTGACGGTCGCGGCCGACTACACCGGCGAGTCGGGCGCCCGGGCGACCCGGCGGCTGCTCAGCGCCCAGGACCGCCCGACCGCGATCATCTACGACAACGACATCATGGCGGTGGCGGGCCTGACGGTCGCCCACGAGATGGGCGTCGCCGTGCCGTCGCAGCTGTCCATCATCGCCTGGGACGACTCCCCCGTCTGCCGCCTGCTGCACCCGCCCCTGACCGCCCTCACCCGCGACATCGGGGCCTACGGCGTCCGGGCTGCCCATCTGCTCCTGGCCGCGATCGACGGCGACCCGGTGACCAGCACCCACGGCGCCCCCGCCCACCTGAGCCCCCGAGGCAGCACCGCCCGCCTGACCCACCCCGCCTGACCCCGCACCCCCGCCTGACCCCGCACCCCTGACTGACCCCGCACCCCGCCTGACCCCACACCCCTGGCTGACCCCACACCCGCCGTCTCGACCCAACACGCCCTGGAGAACCCGCAGCCCTGCGGGTCCTTTCGCATGTCCGAAACGCACCATTTGCCGGGTTATAACGAATCGGTCAAGGGGGCTTTACCGCGGTCGCGGCGCGGTGCCATATTGCGTCCGCTCTACTAAAACGCTTTAGGCCCGAACGGAGCGCACCCCATGTTCAGACGAGCGTTCGTCGCCATACTCGCCGCCACCGCCCTCACGGCGGCCGCCTGCGGCGGCTCGAGCGGCAAGTCCGGCACCTCGGACGAGGCCCTGTCCCCCACCGACGCCGGCGCCGTGTCCGGCGACATCACCGTGCTGACCAACCGCACCGACCTGGTGACCGACGGCACGATGCAGAAGTACGCCGACCAGTTCAAGCAGCTCTACCCGAAGGTGAACGTCAAGTTCGAGGGCGTCACCGACTACGAGGGCGAAGTCAAGATCCGGATGAACACCGAGAACTACGGTGACGTCCTGCTGATCCCGAACACGGTGTCCACAGAGGACTATCCGAAGTACTTCGCCTCGCTCGGCGGCGCGGCCGATTTGCAGAGCAAGTACAGCTTCACCGACAAGGCGAAGGTCGGCGACAAGGTGTACGGGGTGGCCGGCTTCGCGTACGTCAACGGCTTCGTCTACAACAAGGACGTCTGGAGCCAGGCGGGCGTCACGGCGTGGCCCACCACGCCCGAGGAGTTCGTGGCCGACCTGCAGGCGATCAAGTCGAAGACGAGCGCCACGCCGTACTACACCAACTACCACGACGGCTGGCCGCTGAGCTCCTGGTCCAGCGTCGTCGGCTCGGTCAGCTGCGACCCGAAGGCGAACGACAAGCTGCCCACCACCGACCCGTGGGCGCCCGGCGCCGATCTGAGCACCGGCGACACGCTGCTCTACGACATCGTGAAGAACAAGCTCTCCGAGGCCGACCCGACCGCCACCAACTGGGAGGACTCGAAGGGCGCGATCGCCACCGGCAAGATCGCGACGATGTGGCTCGGGTCGTGGGCCATCGTGCAGATGCAGGACGCGGCGAAGAAGGCCGGCAAGGACCCGAACAGCATCGGCTACATGCCCTTCCCGAAGCAGGTCGGCGGGAAGTTCTGCTCGGTCGTGGCGCCGGACTACCAGTACGCCATCAACAGCCACTCGAAGCACAAGGCGGCCGCCCGCGCCTGGTTCGACTGGTTCATCGACAAGTCCGACTCGGCCGCGGTGAACCAGGCCGTCTCCGCGGTCAAGGGCGCCCCGATGCCGCCGGCGCTGCAGCCGTTCACCGCGGCGGGCGTGCAGTTCATCGAGCTGTCGCAGGCCGAGTCGGCGAAGCTCACGAAGATCGACAACGCCTCCGAGGTCGGCATCAGCAAGCCCGACTACCGCCAGAAGATCGTCGACACCGCCCGCGGCGCGGCGCCCGGCGATCTCAAGGGCATCTTCACCGACCTGTCCAAGCGCTGGACGGAAGCGGCCAAGACCGTCGGCTGATCCGGGAGGCGGGCCGGTCTCGCCGGCCCGCCTCTCTCGGCGAAAGGAAGCCCGTGAAACGGTTCACCCCCTGGATCTACCTGCTACCGGCGCTGGCGCTGCTGGTCGTGTTCACGTACATCCCCGTCGGCAGCATGGTGGGGTACAGCTTCACGGACTGGGACGGCCTGGGCGACGACCCGGCGTTCGTCGGGGCCGGGAACTACGTGGAGCTGTTCACCCGGCCGGAACTGTTCCAGGTGTTCTTCGTCAGCCTCTACTACGTGGCCGCCTCCGGGGTCCAGATCGCGCTCGCCCTCTACTTCGCGTTCATCCTCAGCTTCAAGCTGCGGCTACGGAACCTGTTCAAGGGCGTCCTGTTCTTCCCGTACCTCATCAACGGCGTCGCGGTGTCGTTCGTCTTCCTGTACTTCTTCCGCCCCCACGGCACCCTCGACTCGGTGCTGGCGCTGTTCGGCGCCCACCCGGACAAGCTCTGGCTCGGCGACCCGGACCTCGTGAACGTGTCGCTGTCGGGCGTCTCGGTGTGGCGGTTCACCGGGCTCACCTTCGTGCTGTTCCTCGGCGCGATCCAGGCGATCCCGGGCGAGCTGTACGAGGCCGCCGAGCTCGACGGGGCGAGCCGCTGGCAGATCTTCCGGCACATCGTCGCGCCCGGCATCCGCCCCATCATCAGCCTGAGCGTCATCCTCGCCGTGTCCGGGTCGCTGTCGGTGTTCGAGATCCCGTTCGTGATGACCGGCGGCGCGGGCGAGTCCAAGACGTTCGTGATCCAGACCATCAAGCTCGCCTTCCAGTTCAACAAGACGGGGCTCGCCTCGGCCGCGGCCGTCGTGCTGCTGCTCATCGTGCTGCTGGTCACCTGGCTCCAGCGGCGCCTCGTCCCCGACGAGAGGACCGACCTGACGTGAGAGCGAACCTCATGCGGTACACCATGCTGGTCCTGGCTTCTGTCGTTGTGCTCCTGCCGCTGGTGACCGTGTTCCTGACGTCGCTGAAGACGCCGGAGGAGATGGCCACGGGCGACACCCTCGCCCTGCCGCACGACTGGCTGAACTTCAGCAACTACGCCACCGCGTTCAGCTCCGGCCACATGCTGACCGGCTTCCTGAACACCGGCATCATCCTGCTGGTCTCGGTGCTGGGCACCGTGCTGGCCGGCACCCTGGCCGCCTACGCGCTCGACCGCTTCCAGTTCCGGTTCAAGCGACTGGTCGTCGGGGCGTTCCTCGTCGCCACCCTGGTGCCCGGGGTCACCACGCAGGTGGCGACGTTCCGGGTGATCGACACGCTGGGGCTGTTCGACTCGCGGTGGGCGCCGATCCTGCTCTACATGGGGACCGACATCGTCGCCATCTACATCTTCATGCAGTTCATGCGCGGGATTCCGGTCTCGCTGGACGAGGCGGCCCGGCTCGACGGGGCCTCGACGTTCAAGATCTACCGGTCGGTCATCCTGCCGCTGCTCAAGCCCGCGATCGCCACGGTCGTCATCATCAAGGGCATCTTCGTCTACAACGACTTCTACATCCCGTTCCTCTACATGCCCTCGGAGGAGCTCGGCACCATCTCCACGTCGCTGTTCCGCTTCAAGGGCCCGTTCGGCGCCCACTGGGAGACGATCTCGGCCGGGGCGGTCCTGGTCATCCTGCCGACCCTTATCCTGTTCCTGCTGCTGCAACGGTTCATCTACAACGGCTTCACGTCCGGGGCCACCAAGTGACGATCCAGGGAACGCCGTGAGACGCCCCACCATCAGCGACATCGCCGAGGCCGCCGGCGTCTCGATCGGCGCCGTGTCGTTCGCGCTCAACGACCGGCCCGGCGTCTCCGCGCAGACCCGCGAGCGCATCCGGGCCATCGCGGCCGAGATGGGCTGGCAGCCCAGCGCCGCCGCGCGCAACCTGTCCGCGGCCCGGGCCGAGGCGATCGGGCTCGTGATCGCCCGCGACGCGGCGACGCTGGGGGTGGAGCCGTTCTACATGAAGTTCATCGCCGGGCTGGAGACGGAGCTGTCAGCGACCGGCACGGCCCTGGTGCTGCAGGTGGTCGGCGACCACGAGAAGGCGATCGAGGCGCTGCGCGGGCTGTGGGCGGCGCGGCGCATCGACGCGACGATCCTCACGGACCTGTGGGTGAACGACGAGCGGGTCGCGGCCCTGGACCGGCTCGGCCTGCCGGGCATCCTCGTCGGCCACCCGTCGGTCCGCCCGCCCGGCTCCGGCACCCCGGCGGTGTGGAGCGACGACGCGGCCGCGCTCACCGAGGCGGTCGGCTACCTGGCCGGCATCGGGCACCGGCGCATCGCCCGGGTCGGCGGCCTCGTGTCGCTTTCACACACCCGGCTCCGCACCGCCGCGTTCCGGGCCGCGGCGCGCCGCCACGAGCTCGTCGCCGCCGAGGTGGTCGACACCGACTACACCTGGGAGGCGGGCGCCTGGGCGACCGAGCGGCTGCTGACCGCGGCCGAGCCGCCGACGGCCATCATGTTCGACAACGACATCATGGCGACCGCGGGCCTGCACGTGGCCCGCAAGCTGGGCCTCGACGTGCCGGGGCGGCTCTCGATCGTGGCCGGCGACGACTCCCAGCTGTGCGAGATGGCCTTCCCGGCCCTGAGCGCCCTGGCCCGGGACGTGCACGCCTACGGCGCCAACGCCGCCCGTGTGCTGCTGGCGTTCCTGGCCGGCGGTCCCCCGTCGGACTACCAGGACGCCACGCCCCGCCTGCTCCTGCGGGACAGCATCGCGCCGCCGCCGCGCTGAGGCGGTTAGGCTTCGTCCCATGGCGGGACGGCGACCGACGATGAGCGACATCGCCCGGCGCGTCGGCGTGTCCCGGGTCGCCGTGTCCTATGCGCTCAACGGCCGCCCCGGCGTCTCCGAGGATCTGCGCGAGCGGGTCCGCGAGGTGGCCGAGGAGCTGGGCTTCACCGCGCACCGGGCCGCCGTCGCGCTGCACGGCGCGGCCGCCGACGTGGTGGGGCTGGTCCTGCGCCGCACGTCCGCGGCCCTGCGCAGCGAGGTGTTCCGGCGGCAGTTCATCGCCGGGCTGCAGATGGAGCTGTCCGCGCGCGGCTTCGGCCTCGCCCTGCAGTTCGTCGAGGACGTCGGCGAGGAGATCGCCGTCTACCGCCGCTGGCACGCCGAGCGCCGGGTCGACGGCGTGATCCTGTGCGACCTGCGGGTGGACGACCCCCGGCTGCCGGCCGTGCGGGAGCTGGGCCTGCCGGCGGTCGTCGCCGGCGGCTCGGGTGAGCTGACGGGCATGGCGAACCTGTCGACCGACGAGCACGCGGGCGCGGCGAAGGTCGCGGGGCTGCTGGCGGCCCTGGGGCACCGGCGCGTGGCCCGGGTGAGCGGCCCGGCGGACCTGGCGCACACCGCGGCCCGCACGGCGGCCCTCGACGCGGTGCTCGACGCGGGGGCGCCGTTCGGCCCGATCCCGACGACGGCCGCGGACTACACCGGGGAGGCGGCGGCGACGGCGACGCGGCGCCTGCTCAGCGGCCGCGACCGTCCGACGGCGATCGTCTACGACAACGACCTCATGGCCCTCGCCGGGCTCGGCGTGGCCGCCGAGATGCACGTGTCCGTCCCGGCCGAGGTGTCGATCCTGGCGTGGGAGGACTCCCCGCTGTGCCAGCTCGTGCACCCGGCGCTCACGGTGTTGCAGCGCAACGTCACCGACTACGGGATGCGCACCGCCCGGCTGCTGTTCGAGCTGCTGGACGGCGGCCCGCCGCGCAGCGTGCGCTACGGCAACGCCGTCCTGGTCGTCCGCGACTCCACCGGCCCGGCCCCTACCGAGCGGTCCAGCCACCGTCGATGAGCATCACCTCGCCGGTGATGAGCGACGCGGCCGGGGAGACCAGGAACAGCACCGCCCCGGCGACCTCCATCGGCTCGCCGATGCGGTGCAGGGCCGCGATCCGCTCGACTACGTCGGCGCGGTGGGCCGGGTCGGCGAGGTAGTCCGCGGTGCCCGGCGTGTGCACGAAGGTCGGGGCGACCGCGTTGACCGTGACGCCGTGCGGGCCCTATTCCACGGCCAGGCACCGGGTCAGGTGGGCGATCGCCGCCTTCGTCATGCAGCAGACCGACTCGCCCGGCAGGGCCACCGCGCCGGCCTGGGAGCCGACGTTCACGATCCGGCCGTAGCCCTGGCGGATCATCACCCGGCCGGCGGCCTGGCTCGCGAAGAAGGTGCCCTTGAGGTTGACCGCGAGGGTGGCGTCGAAGTCGGCCTCGGTCACGTCCTCGGCCCGGTTCTCGGGGGCGATGCCGGCGTTGTTCACGAGGATGTCGAGCCGGCCGAAGTGCTCCACCGTGGCGTCGACGGCCGCGCGGACCTGGCCCGGGTCGGTGACGTCCGTCGGCAGCGGGAGCACCCGGCGGCCCAGGGCCTCGATCTGCGCGGCCAGGCCGGCGTCGGCGTTCACGTCGCGCAGGCCCAGGGCCACGTCGGCGCCCGCGTTGGCGAGGGTGAGCGCGATGGCCCGGCCGAGGCCGCGGGCGGCCCCGGTCACGAGGGCGATCCGGCCGGGGATCTCGAAACTGGGGAAGTCGGTGGTCACAGCGTCAGCGTAGGTCTTGCCACCGCGGACGTCGCCGCGCCAGGGCCAGCGGATGCTGGGCCCCGGCGCGGTCTCTGGCGGGAGCGACGGTCCGCAGGTGGCGCGGACCCGAGCAGGGATTCGCCTATGCGGGAATGTTCCAGTTCTGGTTCGCCTGCCCGTTGCAGGTCCAGATCTGGATCTGCGTGCCGTCGGCGCTGCTCTGCCCGGTCACGTCGAGGCACTTGCCGGTCTCGGGGTTGCGCAGCGTCTGGCCGTTGCGCGCCCACTGCTGGTGCGTGTTGCCGTTGCAGTCCCACAGCTGCACCTTCGTGCCGTCCGCGTTCACCCCGCCGGCCACGTCGAGGCACTTGCCGAGCGCGCGCAGTGTGCTGTCCGAGCCCACCGTCCAGGTCTGCGCGCCGGTGCCGTTACAGGTGTACAGCTGGATCTTCGTCCCGTTCGCCGTCCCCGACGCGGCCACGTCGAGGCACTTGCCCGCCAGTCCCGTGACCGGTCCGCCGCCCGGCGAGGAGGAGCCGCCGGGGACCGTGAACTCGCCGCGCACCAGGACCCGGCTGTTGAAGTAGGTGTTCTGCACGTTCGCGTTGGTGTTGTACGCCGGGTCCTGCAGGTACTCCGCCCACACCATGAAGTAGGTCCAGCGCGGCTGGGCGTTGAGCAGGGCCACGCTCGGCACCTGCCCGACCTCGGCCAGGGCGATCGGCTTGCCGCCGGCCACGTTCAGCATCGCCTGGTAGTCGGACGTGCTCGGGGCGAGCTTCACCCACATGTCGAGCGTGGCGACGTCCACATAGGACGCTCCCGGCCAGTAGTCGCCGATCGAGCCCATGTTGGTGTCCTTGACGTTCCACACCCACACGAGGTTGGACAGGCCCTGGCCCACGTAGTAGTCGTGCACGATCTGGAACAGCTTGCGGCTGCCGTTGGCGCCGGGGCGCCCGCCCCACCACGACCAGCCCTCGTTCATCTCGTGGACCGGGCGGAACAGCACCGGCACGCCCGCGTTCTGCAGCTGCCGCATGTAGGGCACGGCCTCGTTGAGCCGGTTCTTGAACGCCGTGTTGAGCGCGCTGCCGTCGGTGACGAGCTGGCTCCACTGGCTGTCGGAGAGGTGGCTGAGCACGCCGGCCGAGTCCCAGCCGCACGTGGAGCCGACCGTGGGCGGGCACATGTGCCAGGTCAGCGCGACGAGCGAGCCGCCCTGCCACTGCCGGACGGCCTCGCTGACCATCGTCTGGCGCGCGTTGACGTCGGAGGAGGCGAACAGGAAGTCGCCGCCCCACAGGCCGGGCGTCTGACCGGTGATGCCCTGGGCGACCCGCGTCCACTTGGTCGGGTCCGAGTTGGGTTCGCGGTTGTGCTGCCCGGTGATCGTGTACTGCCCGGAAATGCCCGACAGGTAGTTGACCAGCGCCGTCCGCGTCGATGCGGGGAACGCCTGGGCGGGCGCGGGGTTGGCGATGAGCGCGGCGAGCAGGATCGCCGCCGCGGCGAGAGCCTTGCGCACGAGGACTCCTTCCGGGACCGGGCGAGGCGGCGCCCGGACCCATCGGTTCAGTACCTTTACTGAACCGAGTAAGCGCCCCGACAGTAGAACCGGAGGGTCACGGCTGTCAATACGAGCAAAAAGCGAGGAAGGCCGTCAGCCGACGGGTTCGAGGACCGCGTCCGCGGGGACCGGGTGGCCGAGCAGATACCCCTGCACCCGGTCGCAGCCGAGGCCGCACAGCAGGTCGTAGTGCTCCTCGGTCTCCACGCCCTCCGCGACCGTCACCAGCCCGAGACTGCGCGCCAGGTCCACGATCGCCCGCACCAGCGCGGTCTGCCCGGCCACGTCGTCGCGGCTGTGCGGCAGGAACGAGCGGTCGATCTTGAGGATGTCGATCGGCAGGTCCCGCAGGTAGGCCAGGGACGAGTACCCGGTGCCGAAGTCGTCGATGGCGACCTTCACGCCGATCGCGCGCAGCGCCGTGAGGTGCGCGATGGTCTGCTCCGCCTGCGGCCCGGCGCCGACGAGCACCCCCTCGGTGATCTCCAGGGTGAGCGCGTGACCCGGCAGCCCCGAGGCGGACAGGGCCGCGTGCACCCGGGCCACGAAGTCCGGCTCGGCCAGCTGCCGCGGCGAGACGTTCACGCTCACGCCCGCCCCGGTGGCCGCGTGCCACGGCGCGGCATCCCGGCAGGCGCGGTTGAGCACCCAGTCGCCGAGCGCCACGATGAGCCCGCTCGCCTCCGCGGCCGGGATGAACCGGTCCGGCCCGATCGGCGCCGCGGCCGGCGGGCACCAGCGCACGAGCGCCTCGAAGCCGACGGTGCGGTCCCCGCCGAGCGCGACGATCGGCTGGTAGTGCACGGCGAGCTCGTCGGCCGCGAGGGCCGCCCGCAGCCGCTGCGCGGTCTGGCTGCGCTGCAGCTGCCGGTCGCGCAGCTGCTCGTCGAAGGCGACGACGCGGTCCTTGCCGGCCGCCTTCGCCGCGTACAGGGCCACGTCGGCGTCCGCGAGCACGATCGTCGCGCTGTACCCGGCGCTGAACCCGCGCGCCCCCGCCGTGCCGGAGACGAACAGCTCGGAGCCGTTCACGTCGACGGGCCGGCGCAGCGCCGCGAGCAGCCGCTCGCCCCGCTCCAGCAGGTCCGCCTCCCCCACGCCCGGGCACAGCAGCGCGAACTCGTCCCCGCCGAGCCGGGCCAGGGTGTCGCCGGGGGTCAGCAGCGCCTCGAGCCGGCGGGCCACCTCGACGAGCAGCGCGTCGCCGGTCGGGTGCCCGAAGCGGTCGTTGACGTCCTTGAACCCGTCGAGGTCGAACAGGATCAGCCCGCCCCGGCCGCCGGCCGCGAGCAGCTCGGTGAGCCGGTCGTCGAGCAGCCGCCGGTTCGGCAGGCCGGTGAGCGCGTCGTGCAGCGCGTGGTGGCGCAGCAGGGCCTGCATCTGCGACTGCTGCCGCAGGGCGTCCTGCAGGTCGAGGGCCCGGCGCCGCTCGACCCGCCCGGCGTGCCCGAGCCGGATCACCAGCAGCAGGGCGGTGACGGCGGTCGGCACGAGCGGTACCACGACGTCGGGCACGTCGAGGCTGGGCTCGCGCAGCTCGCGCAGCAGCGACCAGGCCGTGGCCGCCGGCCCGACGAGCACGACGACGGCGACCACCACGGTGCCCCACGTGGCCGAGGACGGCCGGGCCGGCGCCGGGGGCATCGCGGCCGTCGGGTGCAGCACGGACGCGCCGAGGAACAGGTAGGTCGCGGCCCAGCCGGCGGACGTGATCCCCGAGCCGGCCCAGCCGCCGCCGCCGGCAACCGAGACGAAGTACAGGATGTCGGACGTGAGCAGGCACGCGGCCCCGCCGAGCAGCAGCAGGTGGGTGGCCCGCAGCGCCCCGGCGGCGACCACCATCCGCACCGCGGTGGCGAGGATGAGCAGGTCGAGCGCCGGGAACAGGGCGACGCTGAGGCTGACCGAGTGCTCGGGCCGGTCGCGCACGAACGGGTCGTACAGCGCCACCCAGGTCACCACGACGGCCGTGCAGAGCGCGACCCCGGCCTCGGTGAACCCGGCGAGCGCGGAGCCGTACCGGTGCACCGCCGGCTGCCCGAGCATCGCCGCGCCGATCAACGGGTACATGGCGAAGTAGATGCCGTCGACGAGCGGCAGGTCGCCGCCGGTGCCGCCGAGGCCGAGGTCGGCCGCCCAGCACAGGTTCGCGGTCACGGCGCAGCCCATCGCGGCGACCATGATCCACCAGGCCCGCCGGCGGGCGACCCGGCCCGCGCGCAGGCGGCGGACGATGACGGCGATGGCGACGGCGCCGCCGAGGGCGTAGACGAGCTGGCGCTCGAACACGGGCAGCAGCGGAGCAGCCAGGGCGACGGGCAGCCCGCCGACGAGGTACCACATCCATGCCCGCATGCCCTCAACTGTTCCCGCCGCCGGGTGCAGCCCCGGTGCTCAGCCGGTTGCTCTCCGGGCCAGCCAGTCCCGCGACGCCCCGCCGAGGGCCGCGGCCGTGCTCGCCAGCCGGGGATGATCCGCGGCACGCGCCGCCAGGTCCAGCAGGAAGCCCGCGTGCGCGGCCAGGAACGCGTCGATCACGCGCGGCGGGAGGTCGCGGGTGAGCGGGTTCGCGGCGCACAACGCCTCCGCGTCGGGCGAACCGGCCATGAGCATGAGCGCGTCGCAGTACGCCGGGCCGACCCACGCGTGCGCCCAGTCGACGATGGAGACGCGCTCCGGCGACACCAGCGCGTTGAACAGGTAGAGGTCCCCGTGCAGGAGCGTGTCGCCGGCCAGGTCCAGCGACTCGAGCCCGGCCAGGCGCGGCCGGGTCGGCGGGCGGATGGGGGCCGGCGTCAGCGCGCCCGCCATGGCCGTCACGGCGTCCAGGACGCGCGGCAGGTCCGCCGGGCCCGGCATCGAGGCCGCGACGAACTCGAACCCGAGCACCGCCCACGGGCCGTCGTCGAAGGCGAAGAGCAGCTTCGGCGACGGTACCGATGCCGGAAGCCCGGCCGCGACGACCGCCTCGCGCCGGTGGAAGTCGCGCACCGCCGGGTCGGCGGCCGCCTTCACGAACACGGCCCGCCCGTCGGCGAGCCGCAGCCGGGCCGCCGCCCCCTCCGAGTGCCCGCCCGCAAGGTCGACGGCGCCGGCGACCGGGCTTCCCAGGCGCTCCCGCACGCCACCGCGCACCGGCTCCGGCAGCGCGGACCACGATACTGTCCCCATGGCCGAACAGTACGTGTCCGCGTTCGCGATCGACCCCGCCGACCTCGCCGCCGCCACCGCCGGCAACCCGCCCGAGCTGCACGAGATCGGCCGGGCCATCCTGCCCGGCCGCGGCTGGCACAAGCTCGCCAAGGCGCTGCGCCACTGGGGGCTGCCGGGCGTCGCCGCACTATGGAAGCACCCGTACCAGGCGCCGTGGGCCGAGCACCTGGTCGGCAACGACCCGTGGCCGTTCCCGATGCACGCCCCGGCCGGCGCGCTGGACGGCCTCGCCGCCGAGCTCGAGGCCTTCGACACCGGGCGGATCTACGAGGAGTACCAGCACCTGCCCGACGGCGACGACGACGTCGAGGAGGCCGCGTGGCTCGTCGGCGAGAAGCTGCCGCAGTGGGTGGCGGCCGCCCGCGAGCAGGGCCGCGATCTTTACCTGACCCGGGACGGCTTCAAGTAGCCCGGCGCTGGGTACGCCGACACGCATGGCGGAACTGAGCTGGCTGGGCGTGGTGCGGCACGGGCAGAGCGTCGGCAACGTGCGGGCCGAGGCGGCCGAGCGCGGCGGGCTCGAGGTCATCGACCTCGCCGAGCGCGACGCCGACGTGCCGCTGACCGGGCTGGGCCGCGAGCAGGCCGCCGCCGTCGGGCAGTGGGTCCGCGGGCTGCCCGCGGGCGAGACGCCCGAGTTCGCCGTCGTCTCGCCCTACCTGCGCACGCGGGAGACGGCGGCGATCGCGCTGGGCGGGACCGGGATTGCGATGCGGTACGACGAGCGCCTGCGCGACCGCGAGCTCGGCGTGCTCGACCTGCTCACGAACCGGGGCGTGGCCGCGCGCCATCCGCAGGAGGCGGCGCGGCGGCAGCGGCTCGGCAAGATGTACTACCGGCCGCCGGGCGGCGAGTCCTGGTCCGACGTGCTGTTGCGCCTGCGCAGCCTGATGCGCGACGTGCGCGCCGACCATCCCGGCGGGCGCGTCCTGCTCGTGGGGCACGAGGCGATCGTGATGCTGGTGCGGTACCTCGTGGAAGGCCTCGACGAGGAGACGCTCATGGCCCTGTCCCGCTCGACGGCCATGGCCAACTGCTCGGTGAGCAGCTGGGTCAACGCGGGCGGAGCGCTGCGCCCCGAGCTGTTCAACGAGGTCGGCCACTTGCGCACGGCCACGACGACGACCCAGGAGTTCGTCGGTGCCGACGACTGAGGTGATCACGCCCCGCGTGCTGCGCGACTGGCCGCTGCCCGAGCCCGGCGGCGACAAGCACGACCGCGGAACCGTGCTCGTCATCGGCGGCTCGCGCACGACCCCCGGCGGCGTGCTGCTGGCCGGCGTGGCCGCGCTGCGGGCCGGCGCCGGGCGGCTGCAGCTGGCGGTGACCGGCAGCACGGCCGCGGCCCTGTCGACCGTCCCTCACTCGCACGCGGATCGCTGTTTGCGGAGACCGTACAGTGCCACGTGCTAGTGTCGATTGCCATGGTGTTCAAGAAGATGCTCGCCGCCTTCGGGGTTGGCGGACCGAGCGTCGACACGGTGCTCGACACCCCCGCCGTCCAGCCGGGCGGCTTCATCGACGGCCACGTCCACGTCCAGGGCGGCGATCGCGACGCCCGCATCGAGCACGTCGCGCTCTCGCTCGTCACGCGCGTCGAGGTGGAGCGCGCCGGCTTCGACCGCGAGGCCGGCCTCGAGCTGACCCGCACCTCGGTCGCCGACCACTTCACCGTGCGCGCCGGCACCACGGAGTCGATCCCGTTCCGCCTGGCGGTGCCGTGGGAGGCGCCGATCACGAACGTGTACGGCCAGCACCTGCGCGGCATGGTGATGGGCGTGCGCACCGAGCTCGAGATCACGGGCGGCCGCGACAAGGGCGACCTCGACCCGGTGTCGATCACGCCGCTCCCCGCCCACCAGGCCGTGCTGGACGCGTTCGCCGAGCTCGGCTTCCGCTTCAAGCACGCCGACGTCGAGCACGGCCGCCTCCACGGCGTGCCGCAGCAGCTGCCGATCTATCAGGAGATCGAGTTCTGGCCGCCGCAGCAGTACGCGGGTCGCGTCAACGAGGTCGAGCTGACCTTCGCGACCAACCCCGGCGGCGTGGAGGTCATCCTGGAGTTCGACAAGCGCGGCGGGATGTTCCGGCCGTCGCAGGACATGGTCAGCCGCTTCAGCATCGGCCACGACGGCGTCGACGGCACCAACTGGACCGCGCTGGTGGACAGCTGGGTGCGTCAGGCCACCGACCGCCACTTCACGGCGATGCAGTCCGCCCAAGGCTACGGCCACGGCGGCTACGGCCAGGGCGGCCACGGCGGTTACGGCCACCCGGGCCAGCAGGGCCACGGCCGCCGCGGGATGGGCATGGGCACCGTCGTGGCCGCGGGCGCCGCGGGCATCGTCGGCGGCCTGGTCGCCGGCGAGATCATCGACGAGGTGTTCGAGGACGACGGCGGCGGCGAGGACTTCGGCGACTTCGAGTAGCCGGGCGACCGCGCGCGGAGGGCTCAGGTCAGGAGCCCTCCGCGGGCGGGGGCCGGATTGCTCTACGACAGGACCGAGAGCACGCCGGCGGCGATGGACAGGAACAGCAGGAACGAGGCCGGGCCGAGGCCGTTGCGGTCGCCCGCCTTGAGGTGCGCGGCCACGGCGCCGATGAAGTACAGGGTCAGGCCGGCCGCGGCGGCGGTTCCCAGGGGCCGGTACGCCAGGCCGGCGAGCAGGCCCAGGGCGCCCGCCAGTTCGGCCGTGGCCAGCCACGGGTACCAGCCGTGCGGGACGGCGGCACGGTCCAGGTTCTGCACGACGGCATCGGCGCGGCGCAGCTTGCCGATCGCCGAGCCGATCAGGATCAGGGCCAGCAGGACACTTGCGACGAGATACCCGATGAACATGTCGCCTTCCGTAGCTCGTGGTCGATGCATCCATGGTGCGGCCAAGCCCGGCGACACGAAAGCTCGGCGCCCGCAAAACGCCGCAAAGGCCGCGGCGAACCAGCCCAACCAAGCGATTGCTTGACTCCAGCCCCTCCGATTGCTAAATCTTTTAAAAGATTTACACGGAGGTGGTCAGTGACAACCGTGACCGAGAAGCCCGGCGGGACCGCCGTCTGGGCTCCGAAAATCACCCCGCCCATCGGTGTCGACCTCACCGACGCACAGGCCCTGGCCTGCGCGTTCCGCATCCTGGCGAACGCCGGCTTCAGCGAGAACATCGCCGGGCACATCACCATGGTCAAGAACGACGACGGCGACATGTGGATCAACCCGTGGGGGTTGTGGTGGGACGAGGTCTCCGCCTCGGACCTGTGTGTCGTCGACCGTGACGGCGCCGTCAAGGACGGCAAGTGGGACGTCACCCCGGCGTTCCACATCCACACCGAGCTGCACCGCGCGCGGCCCGACGCCCGCGTCGTGGTGCACAACCACCCGTACTACGTGACCGTGCTGGCCGCGATCGGCGTGCTGCCCGAGATCGTGCACCAGACGGGATCGATGTTCGACGGCGATCTGGCGTTCGTGCACGAGTACACCGGCGAGGTCGACGACGCCGAGCTCGGGGCCGATCTCGCCCGGCGCATCGGCGACAAGTCCGTCGTCATCCTGGCCAGCCACGGGATCATCGTCACCGCGCCGACGATCCAGGAGGCCACGTACCGCTCCGCGAGCATCGACCGCGCCTGCAAGCTCGCCTACGACGTCATGCTCCTGGGCCGCGATCCCCTCGCCATCGCCCCCGGGCTGCGCCACGGCATGAAGAAGTCCCTGCTGGAGCGGGGATCCGACTACTTCTGGGCCGGCGCGGTCCGCAAGCTCCTCCGCCACGAACCCGACGTCCTCGATTAGGAGACACCCCATGGCTTCGATCGACGAGCTCCTGACCAACACGAGCTTCACCACCGCCGCCCGCGACAAGGTGACGTTCCTGCCCGACCCGCCGCGGCAGCCGCGCAAGTACACCTTCATCTCCGTCGACGACCACATCGTCGAGCCGCCGGACGCCTTCGAGGGCCGGATGCCGGCCAAGTACGCCGAGCAGACCCCGCGCGTCGTCGACAAGGGCGGCAGCCACGTCTGGATGTACGACGGCAAGGAGTTCCCCAACGTCGGGTTCAACGCCGTCGTCGGCCGGCCCGTCGACGAGTACAGCATGGAGCCGAGCCGCTTCGACGACATGCGCCGCGGCTCCTGGGACATCCACGAGCGCATCAAGGACATGGACCTGTCGGGCGTGTACGCCTCGCTGTGCTTCCCGTCGTTCCTGCCCGGCTTCGCGGGCCAGCGCCTGCAGCTGTCGACCCAGGACCCCGAGCTCGCGCTCGCGGCCACCCGGGCGTGGAACGACTGGAACATCGAGGCGTGGTCGGGCGCGTACCCGGACCGCATGATCCCGTGCCAGCTGCCGTACTTCCTCGACCCCGAGGTCGGCGCGAAGGAGATCTACCGCAACGCCGAGCGCGGCTTCAAGGCGGTGACGTTCACCGAGGCCCCGCACATGCTCGGGATGCCGTCGCTGCACACCGGCCACTGGGACCCGATCATGCGCGCCTGCGCCGAGACCGGCACGGTGGTGAACCTGCACATCGGCTCGTCGAGCAGCTCGCCGTCGACCGCCGAGGACGCCCCGCCGGACGTGGTCGGCGTGCTGTTCTTCGGGTACTCCATGTTCTCGGCCGTCGACTGGCTGTACTCCCGCATCCCGGTCCGCTTCCCCGACATCAAGATCGTGCTCTCCGAGGGCGGGATCGGCTGGGTGCCGGGCCTGGTCGACCGGCTCAACCACATGCTGAGCTACCACGAGATGTACGGCACCTGGAAGGGCATCGAGCTCACCCCGGCCGAGGTGCTGCTGCGCAACTTCTACTTCTGCGCGGTCGAGGACCCGTCGACGTTCCCGCTGCGCGACGTCATCGGCGTCGACCACATCCTGCTGGAGCAGGACTACCCGCACTGCGACTCGACCTGGCCGCACACCCAGCGCACGATCGAGGAGGAGATCGGCGGCCTGCCCGAGGCCGACGTGCGCAAGATGACGTGGGAGAACGCGTCCAGGCTGTACCGGCACCCGGTTCCGGAGGCCGTGCAGCTGGACCCGGACGCCTACTAAGCTCACGGCCGTGGAGCCCCGGGTACGCGTCCATCGGCTCGCCGAGCAGGTCGCCGACCGCATCCGGGCGCAGATCATCAGCGGCGAGCTGGCCGACGGCGACCCCCTGCCCAAGGCCGACGAGCTGATCCGGCGCTATCAGGTCAGCGCGCCGACCCTGCGCGAGGCGATGCGCATCCTGGAGGCGGAGGGCCTCATCACGGTGCGCCGGGGACGGCTGGGCGGTGCCGTCGTGCACCGGCCGTCCCCGGCCAACCTCGGGTACAACCTCGGTCTCGTGCTCGCCGCCCAGCGCTCCGGCATCGGTGACGTGGCGGCCGCCCTGCGTCACGTCGAGCCGGCGTGCGCGGCGCTCTGCGCGGCCCGCGGCGACCGGGCACACACGGTGGTACCGCGCCTGCGCGAGCTGCACGAGGAGTACCTGGCGAGCATCGGCGACCTGCCCACCGTGGTGGGCGTGTCCCGGCGCTTCCACGAGGCGCTGGTGAGCCTGTGCGGGAACCCGCCGCTGATCGTGCTGGCCGGGGCGCTGGAGGCGCTCTGGTCCAGCCACGAGGAGGGCTGGGCGAGCCGCACGGAGCCGCGAGGGGTACCGCTCAGCCAGCGCGAGGAGTCCGGAGCGGTACACGGGAGGATTCTGGAACTGATCGAGGCCGGCGAGTCCGAGGCGGTGCACCAGCTCGTCGCGGCCCACCTCGCCTCGGCGCAGCGCAACCCGCAGCCGGTCGGCTCGCTCGCGATCGACCTCACCCTCCTGCGTGAGCTGATGCTGCCGCCGGGCGAGGCAGGCGAGGCGTACTGAGGGCGCCTGCTACGTTCGGCGCATGAGTGGGGCACATGGCTGAGGTTCGCGCGCTCGCGCGCAACTCGGCCATCGCGGCGGGCGCGGTCGTCGCCAACGGCCTGCTGAGCGCGGTGATCCTCGCCCTGTGCGCGAAACTGGGGCAGACCGCCGAGATCGGCGCCTACACGGTCATGACGTCCGCGCTCGCGTTCGTGCTCATCTTCCTCAGCGGTGGCTCGACGCTGCTGTACCTCAACGGCACCGAGGAGCAGCGCGCCCTCGTGCGCAGCCAGTGGATGCTCGTCGTGGTGCCCGGCCTGCTGCTGGGCACCGTGGCGGTCGGCGCGTTCTACGCCACGAAGGGGTACGGCCTGGCCGCCCTCGCCGCCGCGGGCGTGGTCGCGCTCGGCAACGGGCTCGCCACGCTGCAGATGTCCGACTTCAGCCGCCGGATGCGCTTCCTGGCCAGCGCCGTGCTCATGTGCACCAGCAAGGCGGCCTCGCTGGTGATGGTCGTGCTCGGCGTCCCGCTCACTGTCGCCCTGGCCAGCGCCGGCCTGGCCCAGCTGCTCGCCGGCGAGCTGGTGCTGGGCAAGCACGGGTCGCTGCGGGCGAACCTGCTGCACGGGCTCTCGGTGCGCAAGGCGATCCAGGGGTACCGCTCCAGCCGCCACCTCTTCGGCTTCTCCCTCGCCGACCTGTACGTCGCCCGCTTCGGCACGCTCGTGCTGTCCCTGGTCGCGACCCCGGCGGTGATGGGCAGCTTCGGCGCGATCGTGACCGCGTACCAGGCCATCGGCGGCGTGGTGCAGTCCGCGCTGCAGGTGCCGATGGTGGCGCGGGCGCGCAGCCGGCTCGGCATCGAGCACTCGGCGCACCCGGCCGGCTTCTCGATCGGCGTGGCCCTCGCCTGCGCGATCCCCGGGGCGGCGATCGTCGCCGTCCTGGCCCCGTTCCTCACGCGCACGGTGCTGTCCCTGCCGCACCCCGACGCGGCCACCTGGCTCGCCGTGTTCATGCTCGCGCTGCCGTGCCTGGCGGTGACGCGGGCGCTGCTGTTCAACTGGATCGGCGACGGGCACTACGGCCGGGCCACGAAGGCGATGACCATCGTCGCCGCCGTGCTCACGGTCTCGGTGGCCGTGGGCGTGCCGCTCTGGGGCCCGCTCGGCACCGCGGGCGCGACGGCCGTCGCCGAGGCCGCGGCCCTCGCGATCATCCTCGCCGGTCTGGGCCGGCGCGGCGAACCCCGGCGCCCGGCGCCGCTCGAACCGCCCGTGACGGCGCCCCCCGCGGCCGAACCCCGCGGGGCCGGCTCCCGGGCCGGATGACGCCGGACTAGGTGTCCAGGAGCTCGGGGCTGAAGATCTCCTCGACGTTCCAGCGGCGGCTCGACAGCCCCTGCTCGTGGTGGTACCGCAGAAACGTGTCCAGCGCAGTCCGGTTCGCGGCGATGCCGTAGGGCCACCAGTCGGGCCCGAACAGCGCCTCGTTGCGCTCGTACAGCGCGTTCGCCCACGGCAGCATCGTCGGCGCCTGGAACAGGCGGCGCCGCGCCCGGTACCGGTCGGCGGCGGTCTCCTTCGCGGCCAGGAAGGCGTCGTAGATCTCGCGCGCCAGACCCGGGCGGGACGCGAGCAGCCCGCGGGGCGCCGCGATCGTGTGCATGATCGGGAAGATGCCGGTCCGGCGGTACCAGTCCCGCTCGACCGTCTCGTAGTCGCCGAACAGCCGCCGGATCGCGGGCGAGCCGTCGAGCACCGGCTGCGGGACGTTCGCGGTGAAGAGGGCGTCGATCTCGCCGCGCTCGGGCATCCCGCTGAGCGTCGCCCCCTCCGGCGCCGCGGCCACCTCGACGCCGGCCGGATGCGGGTGCGTCGTGAAGCCGAACGGCGGCATCGGGCGGTCGAGGCCGCCGATCACCCAGCGGTTGTGCTCGGGCCGGAAGCCGTACTCGTCCATCAGCACGCCCTTCGCCCACACGCCGGAGTCCTGGCCGTACACCCCGAACTCCCCGATGGTCCGGCCGGTGAGGTCCTCCGGGCGCGTGATGCCGCTGTCCGCGTGCACGAAGACGCACGAGTGCCGGAACACCCGCGTGGGGAACGCCGGGACGGCGAGGAACGGCGCCCCGTTGTCCAGCGAGCGCAGGTAGAACGTGAGGCCGAACTCGGCCACGTCGGCCTCGCCGTCGACGAGGAGCCGGAAGACGTCCACCAGCGTCGGTGCCGTCCGCACGGTGTCGCGCTCGAACAGCTCCTCCGTGGTGTCGTTGCGGCCGATGGCCACGCGCAGGTTCTCCATGCCTTCAGCGTTGCCCCGCCGCGGCGCTCGCGTCCAAGACCTTCCGTGTCCGCCGCATACCCGCTGGGTATGGTGCGCACGTGGACCTGCGGTTGCTGCGGTACTTCGTCGCCGTGGCCGAGGAGCGGCACGTCGGGCGGGCGGCCGCGCGGCTGCACATCACCCAGCCGCCGCTGAGCCGGGCGCTGCGGCAGCTCGAGGCCGACCTCGGCGCGACCCTGCTGGAGCGCACCCCGCACGGCGTGACCCCGACCCCCGCGGGCGAGGCCCTGTACGAGGAGGCGACGACGCTGCTCGATCAGGCCGACCGGCTCCGGGCCCGGGTGCGCGCCGAGGCCGGCTCCGAGACGCTGACCATCGGCACGCTCGCCGACACCGCCGGATGGGTGAGCGGCCGGCTCGTCGCCGACTTCCGCCGCGAGCACCCGCACGCCTCCGTCACCGTGCACGAGTCCGGCCTCGGCGACCCGACCGCGGGGCTTCGGGCCGGGCTCGTCGACGTCGCGCTCACCCGCACGCCGTTCGAGGGCACGGGCCTGCGCACCCGCGTCCTGAGCACCGACCCGGTCGGCGTCGTGGTCCGCGCCGACGACTCGCTGGCCGGCGCCGGGCCGGTGTCCGTCGCCGGCCTCGCCGCCCGCCGCTGGATCCGGCTGCCGGACGGCACCGACCCGCTCTGGGCCGCCTACTGGACCGGCCCCGCCGCCCCGGACGCGCCGGTCATGCGCACGATCCAGGAGTGCCTGCAGTCCGTGCTCTGGAACGGCACCTCGGCGCTCGCGCCGCTTGGCCAGCCGCTGCCGCCGGGCCTGGTCACGGTGGCCGTCGACGACCGCCCGCCGAGCCGCCTGGTGCTGGCCTGGCGACCGGCCCGCCTGACGCCGCTGGCGCGCTCGTTCGTCCGGATCGCGGCGCGGGCCTGACGGCGGTGACCGGCCCCGCGAGCCCGGCAGCCGCCGCGCGTCTGGTCTTCTCTGGAGTCTGGGCTGGGGCCGGGCTGGGCTGGGCGGCTGGCTGGCTGGCTGTGGCTGGTTGCTCCGCAGTTGAGGCCGGACGGGCGTGGAGCGGGGTGGCTACAGTACGACGGTGATCGACGCCCCCGCCCCCGCGCCTCGCGTCCGCCAGGGCAAGACCGCGCTCGTCCTCGCGAGCGTCAGCCTGGTGCTCTCCTTGATCTCGTGCGGCGTGACGGGTCTCGTCGCGAGCACCGCCGGCATCGACCTGCTGCCGGTGCAGTCCAAGCCGGTGGAGGCGGACGCGGCCCAGGTCGAGGCGGTGGCGCACGTGACCCTTCCGCCCGGGACGGTGCTGCTCGCCGCCGCCTACAGCAACGGCCTGGAGACCCATCTGTCGGCGAAGTTCCGCATCCCGCGCACCGCGCTCGACGCGTTCGTCGCCGCCGGGAAGTTCACCGCCCCGCCGACGCCGGGGCTGCGGGCCGTCACGGCGGAGCAGAACGTCGGCGGGGGCAACCTCTGGGACCCCGGCACCGCGGTGTCCGTCGCCGGCATCAAGGAGGAGCAGCCGACGGCGGACGGCACGTACCGGTCGGTGCTGTTCAACCTCGACGCGCCGGACGCCGTCACCGTCTACCTCTACGCCGGGCGCGGCTGACGGGCTCAGGCCGTGATGCGGGTCTTCGTCTTCGGGATGGACTCGACGACCCGGCGCGGAAGGTTGAGCGTGTCGGCGGCCACCTGCGGCGGCGTGTTCGCCATCCACTGGCTCAGCGAGATGTCCTCGAACTTCGGGTTGCGGAACATCTCCAGGAACACCAGCGGCTCGCTGCCGGTGTTCTCGACGTAGTGGCCGAAGGCGAACGGCACGTACCCGACGTCGCCCGCCTGGTAGTCGAAGGTGCGGTTCTGCCCCGAGCTCGCGAAGACGCCCATGCGGCCGCGGCCGGAGATGTAGTACTGCCACTCGTCGTCCGTCGGGTGCCAGTGCAGCTCGCGCAGGCCGCCCGGCTCGATCTCGACCAGGGCCGCGCTGATGGTGTCCGAGGCGGCGAAGTTGGTCGAGTCGGCGACCCGGGCCCGGCCGCCGTTGAAGTACTCGGGCTCCTGGGCCAGCAGGCGGTGCTTGAAGCTGCGGGGCACGTCGCCGGTCGGGCTCACCACCTGGTCGCGCTCCAGCGGCGGGGGGACCTGGCCGGCGAAGATGTACTTCTCGCGCTCCGGCAGCCGGTCCAGGTGCTCGGGCGACCAGCCGAAGTTCTTGGCGATGACGCTCTTCGGGGTGTGGGCGAAGAAGTCGCTGATCATGAACGTCGAGTTCTCCGAGAACTCGCCGTCGTCGAAGACCAGCAGGAACTCCACGCCGTCGTCGAGGGCCTGGATGTGGTGCGGCACCCCGTGCGGGAAGAACCAGAGGTCGCCCTTCGACACGTCCTCGAGGAAGTTGCGGCCCTCCTGGTCCACGGCGCCGATGCGGCAGCTGCCCTCGAGCACGTACGCCCACTCGGACTGCTTGTGCCAGTGCAGCTCCCGGTAGGCGCCCGGGTCGAGCTTCATGTCGACGCCGGCGAGCTCGGTGGCGATCGGGAGCTCGCGCTGGGTCACCTCGCGGGTCCAGCCGCCGTCCTCGATGCGCGTGTGGGCCATCGACATCGAGAACTTCAGGTTCGGCAGCGTGCCGGCGTCGGTCTCCGGCGGCGCGAGGAGATCGGGGTTCTGCCGGTCCAGCTCCACGTTGCGCGGCCCGGTGTCGGGGCCGCCCTCGAGCCCGCGCTCGGGCTGGGGAATGTTTTCGGGACTCATGCGCGCTCCTTCGGGGATTCGGCGGACCGCGGGCGGCACAGCGCGCGCACCTGCGGTACACCTCCGGACATCAGCACGGCGGCGGGGATCGCCACGGCGCAGAAGACGAGGGCCAGCACGGCGATCGGGCCGGCCCCGAGGACGAGGGCGAGCGCGGCGGCAGCGGCGAAGGCCAGCATGCGCGACCGCAGCCGCGGGAGCGTCGGCATCCGGCCCTCAGACGACGAGCAGGACCGGCAAGGACAGGCCCGCGGCGGCGACCACGAAGCCGGCACCCGCGGCCACCCGGGTCGTGACCGCGGCGTTCACGAGCCCGCCCATGAGCGACCGGTCCCGGCAGAAGTGCACCAGCAAAAACAGCGCCACCGGTACACCCAGTGAGATCACGACCTGACTGAGCACCAGCAGCCCGGTCAGTGGCGCCCCCAGCAGCAGCGCGGCGACCGCCGGCAGCATCGTCAGCACGCGGCGGAGCAGGCTCGGGATCCGCCATCCGAGGAACCCGCCCATCACGAAGTCCCCGGCGAGCGTGCCGATCCCGGACGAGGAGACCCCGGAGGCGAGCAGCGCGACGGCGAACGCCAGCGCCGCCGCCCCGCCGGCCCGCGCCGCGATCTGCTCGTGCGCGGCGATGATGTCGCCCGTCCAGCCGCCGGCGGTGAGCGCCCCGAGGCCGGCCCCGAGCGCGATCATCGCGACGTTGACCACGGCCGCGCCGCCCAGCGCGATCCCGCAGTCCAGCCGTAGGGCCCGGCGCACCACGCCCGGGGTCCGGCCGCCGATCGCCTCGGCGACGCGGAACTCGGGCCGCACCGCGAGGGCCGAGTGCAGGTAGATCGCGTGCGGCATGACGGTCGCGCCGACGATGCCCATGGCGAGCAGGGCGCTGCGCGGGCCGTCGAGCCGGGGCACGAGACCGCCCGCGAGCCCGGCGACGGACTGGTGCCCGACGGCGACGACGTCGTAGAGGATGCCGGCCCCGACAAGCAGCAGGGCCGCGGCCGTGAACAGCTCGAACCGGCGGCGGCCGCGGCGGCGCAGCTCCAGCAGGATCAGCGAGACCACCGCCGTGACGAGCGCGGCCGGGGCGACGGGCAGGCCGAACAGCAGCCGCAGCCCGATCGCCGCCCCGACGAACTCGGCCAGGTCGGTCGCGAGCACCACGAGCTCGGCCTGGGCCCACAGCAGCCGGCTCGCCCAGCGGGGCAGCCGCTCCCGGCACAGCTCCGGCAGGCTCCGGCCGGTCGCCACGCCGAGCTTCGCGGCCTGGAACTGCACGAGCAGCGCGACGAGGCTCGCCGCGACGACGACCCAGACGAGCAGGTACCCGCTCGTGGCCCCCGCGGTCAGGTTCGTGGCCACGTTGCCGGGGTCGACGTACGCGACGGCGGCGACGACGGCCGGCCCGACGAGCGGCGTGAGGCGGGGTTTTCGGTGTGGTACCGGCGGATCCGCGACGGCGACCTGCTCCATGGACTCAACGGTGGATCGCCGCGCCGCCGGATGCCTCACCTGCGGTGGCTACCGGGCCTACACCGGTGCGTGATGGTAGTCGGCGCCGGCGAACGCCTTGCCGATGCGCACGACGGACTCGGGCGCGTCCAGCCGGCCCATCCGCGCCTCGATGAAGACCGGCCGGTCGCGGGTCGCCGCCGCCTTGTCCAGCGCCGCGGCGAGCTGGTCCTCGGTGGCCACCGCGGCGGTGACGGCCCGGTCGTGCGGATCGAAGGCCTGGACCAGCCGGTCGTACCGCCACGCCCCGATCGTGTTGTAGGCGGCGTACTCGCCGAGGATGCAGCGCTCCACGGTGTACCCGTCGTTGTTCACGAGCACGATGACCGGATTGAGCCCGAGCCGCAGCACCGTGGCGAGCTCCTGCGCGGTGAGCTGGAACGAGCCGTCGCCGATGCACAGCACGTGGCGGCGATCGGGCGCGGCGAGCATGGTGCCGAGCAGCGCCGGGAGCGTGTAACCGATCGAGCCCCACAGCGGCTGCCCGACGAAGGCGCAGTCGCGCGGCAGGGGCTGGGCGGCGCTGCCGAAGTACGACGTGCCCTGCTCGGCCACGACGACGTCCCCGGGGCGCAGGAACCCCGCGATCAGCGGCCAGAAGCGCTCCTGGAGCAGGGGCGCGCCCGGCCTCGGCTCGGGGCTGGACGGGATGCGCCGGTGCGTGGCGGGCTCGCGGCCGGTCGCCGGCTCGGGGGGCTCCGCGAGCGCGGTCAGGGCGTCCTTCAGGGCGACGTGGGCGTACGGCGTGCCGCCCACCGAGGCCGCCGACGGGTGCAGCTCGACCATGCGGGCCGGCTCGATGCGCTGGGTGAAGCCGCCGGTGACCGCGTCGGTGAACTGGCACCCGACCGCGAGCAGGCACTCGGCGTCCTCCACGGCCGCCCGCGCCTCCGGCGGCCCGAGCGCGCCCGCGTAGCCGCCGGCGAACTGGTCGTGGGTCTCCGGGAAGACGCCCTTGGCACTGCTCAGCGTCGCGACCGGGCAGCCGAGCGCCTCGGCCAGGGTCAGCAGCTGCGGGCCGAGCCGGTAGCGGTCCACCTCGGGCCCGGCGAGGATCGCGACCGAGGTCGCGGCGCGGAGGCGCTCGCGCACGTCGGCGGCGAACCGGGCCAGCATCGCCGGGTCGCTGGACGGCTCCGGCAGGGCGAGCGGGGCCTTCGGGGCGGCGATGCGCTGGCCGGCGACATCCGCGGGCAGCATGAGGTACACCGGCCGCTTCTCCAGCCAGCACAGGCGCAGCAGCCGGTCGATCTCCTCGGCGGCGTTGTCGCGGCCGAGCAGCGCCTGGCCGGCCGTGTATTGCGCGGCGCACTTCGCGGCCCGGGTGAAGTCGCCGTCGCCGGCGGTGTGGTGCACGAGCTGCCGCTCCCGCATCACGAAGGTGGCCGGCGTGCCCACGATCGACACCACCGGGACGCGCTCGGCGAAGGCGCCGCCGATGCCGTTGAGCGCGCTGAGCTCGCCGACGCTGAAGGTGGTGACGACCGCGCCGATGCCGTTGAGCCGGGCGTAGCCGTCGGCGGCGTAGGCCGCGTTGAGCTCGTTGCAGTTGCCGACCCACTCGATGCCGTCGGCCGCCTCGATCTGGTCGAGGAACTCGAGCTGATAGTCGCCGGGCACGCCGAACACGTGCCGGACGCCGGTCTCCCGCAGGCGCAGGAGGAGGTACTCACCGATCGTGCAATCCGTCATCGCCCGGCACTACCCCGCCTCACGGGCGCTTATGTGAGGCGGGGCGGGACGCGTTCGGGGGTCAGAGGCTGACGGCCCGGCCGCCGAGGGTGACCACGAGGTGACCGTCGGAGGCGAAGGACCAGGCGAGCGTGCCGCTGTAGGTGGTGCAGCGGGAGCCGTTGGTGCCCGTCCAGAACTGGTTGGAGCTGTCGGCGTTGCCGATCGTCTTGTCGTTCGAGCCGCCACTGGCGAACCGGCACGACGTGTTGCCGCGGAACGTCGAGGTGCCCGCGTCGAACGAGTAGTTGCGCTCGGCGTTGTCGATGGAGAGGTTGTTGGAGATGGTCATCGAGCCCGGGTTGCTGTTGTAGGTGAACCCGTGGTGACCGTTCTTGTAGGCGATGCTGCGCTGCACGACGTGGTTCACGGCGATGTCGTCGCCGCCGAGCTTGTAGCCGTTGCGGTCGCCGTTGGCGTTGACCTGGCCGTTGCTCAGGGTGCCGTTGTTGTACGACAGCGAGTCCTGGATGGTGACCGGGCCGATCGCGCCCGTGTCGGTCTTCGTGTACAGGTCCCAGCCGTCGTCGATGTTGTTGTGCGACACGTCGTAGCGGAAGACGTTGCCGGTGCCGATGGTCAGCTTGGCCGCGAAGCCGTCGGCGTCCTCACCGTCGGAGTCGGCGTTGTCGTGGGACTCGCTGCTGAGGATGAGATTGCCGGCCGGCCAGTTGGCCTTGGGCGTGTCGGAGGCGATGCGCGAGATCTGCAGGCCGCTGTCGTGGTTGAACCGGGTCACGACGCGCTCGATGATGTTGTTGCTGCCGCCCACGAAGATGCCGTTGTCGCCCGCGCGTTCGACGATGATGCCGGTGATGTGCCAATAGTTGCCGTTCACGGCCAGGCCCCGGTTGGCGTCGGCCTCGGGCATCGCGGAGAAGTTCAGCACCGGGGTTTCGCCGGGGTACGCCGTGATGTTCTTCAGGGCGCTCGCGCTGCCGTTGTTGCCGGGCGCGATCGCGACGGTCGAGGAGAGGCTGTAGGTGCCGCCGCGCACGTAGATCGTCCCGCCGGCCGTCACCCGGGTGATCGCCGAGGCGAGCGTCGTCGGGCTGGCCTGCGTGCCGGGGTTGCCCGCGGCGCCGGTCGGGGCGACGTACAGCGCCGACGACGGCGGCTGGCTCGTGCTCGGACTCGCGCTCGCGCTCGCGCTTGGGCTCGCGGTGGGGGACTTCGTGGTCGGCGACGGCGTCGGGCTCGTGCCGCCCGTCGTCACCGTGACGTTGTCGAAGTTCGCGCTGGAGTAGGCGGTCTGCAGACCGATCCGGCCCTTGGCGATCGCGGTGTCGCTCACGTTCGCGATCGTGGTGCCGTCGACGGACGCGCTGATGGCGCTCCCGTTGACGGTGATGGCCAGGGTGTACCACGTGCCGCTGGACACGGTCCGCGACGCGCTGCCCAGCACGGTGACCGAGCCGCTGTTCACGGCCTGCAACTGCACCGAGTTGCCGGGCAGCAGCGCGAGCCGGTAGAACGTGGTGGCGCTGGTGGAGCGGGCCAGCAGCGCGGCGAACCCGCCCGAGCCCAGCGCGAGCGGCTTCACGGCGGCCTGCACGGTGTAGTTCGTCCAGCCGCTGTCCCCGGCGAACTCGCGGGCGTTCTCGCTGCCGGTGCTGGACTGCTGCAGCACCTTGCTGCCGTCGGTGACGACGCTCCAGGTGCCGCCCGACTTCGACCAGCCGCTGGTCGAGCCGTCCTCGAAGGTCGCGCTGAACGCGGTGTCGGCGAACGCGACCTGGGTGGCGAACAGGACACCGGCGACCGCGGTGGCGGCGGCCAGCCACCGGCGCTTGTGTGGAATCAAGGCGACCTCCGAGAGGGCGGGGTGCGGGATCGACGGCTCCCAATGTTAGGAAAGCGTTTTCCTAGGTCGCAAGGCGAAGTGTTTGCAGGTTTGTTGCAGCTTTCTCGTTGCAGCCTTCGGCAGCTTTCTGCAGCTTTCGGCAGCTTTTTTGCTGCGCCGCTCAGATGTGCAGGCGGCCGTCCGCAACGACCACCGCGCTGCCCGCGATCTCGACCCGCTCGACCCGGTCGCCGAGCATCGAGACCTGCGCGCGGATCGTGGACGGGCGGCCCATCTCCACGCCCTGCCGGACGGTGATCGCCCCACCGAGCGGCACCAGCCCGTGCCGGCCGAGGTGCAGCGCGAGGGGGCCGGCGGCCGAGCCGGTCCCGGCGTCCTCGGTCACCCCGTAGGCCGGCGAGAACATCCGCGCCCGCCACACGAGCGGGTCGTCGGTGGGCGCGAAGCAGTTCGCCGCGAGATCCTCGTGGGCGGCGAGGGCCCGCAGGTCGACGCGCAGCGCCGAGAGTGCTTCGACGCTGTCCAGGCCGACGAACGCGTGCCGGGGGCCGTTGCGGTACACCTCGACCGGCAGCGTGGACTCCCGCACCCCGAGCGCCGCGAGCAGCTCTCCGGCGCGCGCGTACGGCTCCCACACCGGGATCGGCTGCCGCATGCGCGCGGCGATGGCCCGCTGGGCGCGGGGCTCCCGCCCGGTGCCGGTCTCCATGCCGTCGTCGCACCTAGACGCGCTCATTCCATCGCTGCACCGTGCGCGTTCGCGCAGCCCGCCGTCGTTGTTGGGTTCGCAGCCGGTGAAGCGGAACGGCACGACGCCCATGCCGGTCTCCATGCGCAGCCCGCCGTCGCGCACACTGGGATGCCCGGTCGCGGCGAGGACCACCGCGGTGCCGAACGTCGGATGCCCGGCGAACGGCAGCTCACCGACGGGCGTGAAGATCCGCACGCGCACGTCCCCGCCCCCGACCGGCGGGAACACGAACGTGGTCTCGGAGAGGTTCATCTCGCGCGCGATGCGCTGCATACACTCGGCGGAGAGCCCGGCCGCGTCGGGGACGACGGCGAGCGGGTTACCTTCGAGCGCGGTATCGGTGAAAACGTCCGCGATAACGTAGTCGTACACGATCCCGACGGTAGGTGTCGGCCGGGACACCGCCCACTACTCGAACGAGCAGCTCCGCGCACTCAACACCTACGCCGACACGTGCTCAACACGTCCGGCGCCGCGGAGGGCGACACGTGCCCAGCGCGTCCGGCGGCACGTTCGCGGCGCGTGCGCGGCGCATCCGGCGGCGCGCGCCCAATGCGTGCGCGGCGCGTGCACTCAGCGCGAGAGGCGGCACGTGCACAACGCGTTCGCGGCGCGTGCCAGCGCAGACGGCGGCGCGGGTTCAAGGCGTGCGCGGCGCATCCGGCGGCACGTATTCAACGCGTGCCCAGCGCGCACGGCGGCGCGGGTTCAGCGCGTGCGCGGCGCGGGTTCAAGGCGTGCGGCAGAGCGTGCTCAGGGCGTGCGGCGGCGTGGTTGGGCGTTGCGCAGCCGGATGCCGCTGAACGCCATGGTGCTCGCAATCACCGCGTCCCAGAAGGGCCAGAGATTGTCGAGCACGCGCAGCTGAATCCCTTCCTCGGCATGCAGGTCCAGCAGGTTGCCGACCGCCTCCGCGGGGCCGAGCGGGACCACGGGCTCCTCCGCCACCTGGGCGTGACCGTCGTCGCCGAACGGGCGGAAGGGGGCGGCCGCGAATCGATACGCGTACAGGCGTGTCGTGCGCATCGCGTCCAGCCAGGCGAACTCGATGGCGTGTACCCGCGGGCCGCAGCCGGCGCCGGCTATGCGGTCGCGGTCGGCGTCCGTCGTCGCCGGGACCGCCCATGCCATCGCGCGCGGGCACTGGCGCGGGAACCAGTAGTCGGGCGCGCGGGCGGCGTCGACGGCCCAGACGTAGGCGTCGGGCTGCTGTGCGGTCGCGGCGACGTGCGGGGCGAACCGCTCGATCGCCGGGTCCTCGGAGAAGTGCAGCACCTGGCCGGGCCCGGGCCGCATCAGCCGGCGACGTCGAGCAGATACCAGTTACCCTCGACGTGTGCGGCGGAGAGCAGGATCCGCCAGCCCACCCGCGCCTGCGCGGCGATCTCCGGCGGCACCGCGACCGCCCCGATCTCCTCGAACGTGATCGCGCGCGGGCCGACGGCGACGATGGCCCGGTGCTCGTCCTCGATCATCGTGTCCGCGAGCTCGACGAGCTCGGCCGGGTCGGGGCCGTCGGGGTCGTTGGCGACGTGCTCCCCGAGCGCCTCGGCGAACTCCTCCAGCGCCGCACCGCTCCCGGAAGCGTCGTCGGCCGTCTCAAGAGCAGCATCGGCCGTCTCGGAAGCGTCGTCGGCCATCTCTGCAGCAGTGGAAGCCGCATCAAGAGTGTCGGCCACATCAAGCGGGTCGGCCGTAGCAAGAACAGCACCGGCCGCCGAGCCGACCATCTCCTGGGCCTGCGCCAGCTCCGGGTAGTCGCCCGACCAGGCCCAGGTGACCTTGTGCGTCCGGGTCGCGGCCCGCAGCCGCTCCCACAGCCCGCCCTCGCCGCCCCCGCGCACGTAGTCGCTGTGCACCCGCACCTCGACCGCCGTCGGCCGGGTCAGGCACTCCAGGCCCGCGACGACCGCGGTCAGCGCCATCCGGTCGGCGGGCGCGCCCGGCTCGGTGCCGTGGACCTCGCGGCGGTGCCGCCCGTACGTCAGGACCGCCGCCCAGGCCCCGCCGGCCCCGGCCGCGTGGACAAAGGCCTGCTTGGGTGTTTGATCGACCACAGACCAATCTTCGCACCCGCCGCCGTGGACCGAACCGGGGCCGCCCGGCCGTCACCCCCGGGCCGTCGCGACGGCAGCGGCCCCCGTGGACCGTCTCACCGGAACGTGGTGCGGTACGCCTGTGGCGTCACCCCGGTCGCGCGCTTGAACTGCGCCCGGAAGTTTGTCGGCGACACGAATCCGGCCAGGTGCGCGATCCGCTCGACCCCGTGCCCGGTCGTCTCCAGCAGCTCCTGCGCCCGCCGAACCCGCGCCGCGGCCAGCCACCGCATCGGGCTGCTGCCGGTCTCCTCGTGGAAGCGGCGGTTCAGGGTGCGCACGCTCAGCCCCGCGTGCGCGGCGATCCCGGCCAGGCTCAGGTCCCGGTGCGCGTGCTCCTCCAGCCAGGCGAGCACCGGCCCGAGTCCGGCGTCGTCGGGCGGGGCGGCGGGGCGGGCGATGTACTGCGCCTGTCCCCCGTCCCGGTGCAGCGGCGCGACCGCGAGCCGCGACGCGTGCGCGGCCGCCGCGGCGCCCTGGTCGCGGCGGACCAGGTGCAGGCACATGTCCACGCCGGCGGTGGCCCCGGCCGAGGTGACGAACTGCCCGCTGTCGACGTAGAGCACGTCCGGGTCCAGGTCGACGCGGGGGTACCGCCGCCGGAACTCCTCCGCCGCGGCCCAGTGCGTGGTGGCGCGCCGCCCGTCGAGGAGCCCGGCCTCGGCGAGCGTGAACGCGCCGACGCAGATGGACGCGATGCGGATGCCGGCCGCCGCGGCCGCCCGCAGCGCGTCGAGCGTCCCGGGGTCGGCCGGGGCGTCGACACTGCGGCCGGGCACGACGATCGTGTCGGCCGTCGCGAGCGCCTCGAGCCCGTGCCGCACCGCGAGGCGCATCGGGCCGGCGTCGACGGCATCGGTCGCGGCGCAGACCTCGACGCGGTACCCGGGCATCCGCCCGAGCGTCTCGATCGGCGTCGCGAGGTCGAACGCGATCGTGTCGGGCAGGGCGAGGACGACCACGGTGTGCACACGACCCCCTTGGCACGAAACAGCCGGACAACGGCAATCTTGCCACTGGGCGCCCGGCCGGCCCACGGCGAGCATCGAGGGCATGCTGATCCAGATCGTGCTGTTCGACGGGTTCGACCCGCTCGACGTCATCGCCCCGTTCGAGGTCCTCGCCGCCGGGGCCGACCTCGCCGGGCGGCCGCAGGACGAGGTGCGGCTCGTGGCCGCGGACGGCCCGCGCGAGGTCACCGGGGCCGCCCGCGGGCTGAGCCTGCGCGCGACGGCCGCCCTGGACCCCGCGGCGCCGGGCTACGTGATCGTCCCGGGGGCCGGCGGGGCGGTCGGGGAGATCCCGGCGATCCTCGGCCGGGTCGCCCAGTCGGCCCTGATACCGCAGGTCCGCGCGGCCCTGGACGCGCCCGGCGTCACGGTCGCGACCGTCTGCGGCGGCTCGCTCGCGCTCGCGCTGGCCGGGCTGCTCCGGGGGCGGCCCGCGGTCACGCACGGGCTGGGGATGGACGCGCTCGCGGCGACCGGTGCGCGGCCGGTGCGCGCCCGCGTGGTCGACGACGGCGACCTGGTCACCGCGGGCGGGGTCACCTCCGGGCTGGACCTGGGGCTGCACCTGGTCGAGCGCGAGTACGGGCCGCGGGTCGCCCTGGCGGTGCAGGAGCTGTTCGAGTACGAGCGGCGCGGGACCGCCTGGCGCGACGCGGGGGCCGAACCGGTGGGGTGACCCAGGGTGACACAACGGGTGTTGCGTCGATTCTTGCGTCGGCCGAGTTTGCGGGGTATCACTCGGGGAAACCTTTCCATCATCGAAAGATCTCCCCCGAAGGGTATGCGATGCGGATTGCGACGGCGATCACCGGACGGCTTGGGGCGATCGTCGTCCTCCTGGTCGCGATCGGGCTGACGGCGCTGGCGTTCGTCACCTCGCCGGAGCAGCCGGCCGCCCAGGCCACCGACGGGCTCCCCGCCGGCAAGCAGTCGACGCGGGTCACCGAGCTGCAGGACCGCTTCCCGAGCGGCCGCACGCAGACCGCGCTGGTGATCTTCGAGCGGGCGGGCGGGCCGCTGACCGAGGCCGACCGGCAGGCGGTCGACCGGGCCCGGGCCGCCGCCGGGCCCATCGCGCTCGGCGGCCGGGTCGCGCCCGCGGCGCCGTCCGACGACTTGCAGGCGATGCTCGTCGCGGTGCCGCTGCGGGCCGGCGGGACCGAGCAGGTGGCCGGCGAGGTGGAGCAGCTGCGCGCCGCGGTGGCGGGGGTCCAGCCGCCTGACGGGCTGCGGGTGCTCGTCACCGGCGGCCCCGCGTTCGCCCGGGACATCTCGGCCGCGTTCGAGGGCGCCGACTTCACGCTGCTGGCCGCGACCGCGATCGTCGTGGCGGTGCTGCTGCTGGTGACGTACCGCAGCCCGATCCTGTGGCTCGTCCCGCTCGCCGTCATCGGCACCGCCGACCAGGTGGTCGCGAAGCTGCTGCCCTGGGTCGCGAAGGTGGCCGGCCAGCCCACGCAGGGCCAGGTCAGCGGCATCGTGTCCGTGCTGGTCTTCGGGGCCGGGACGGACTATGCGCTGCTGCTCATCGCGCGGTACCGCGAGGAGCTCCGCCACACCGAAAACCGCCGCGAGGCCATGGCCGCCGCCCTGCGCGGGGCCGCGCCGGCCGTCATCGCCAGCGCCACCACCGTGGTCCTCGCCCTGCTCACGCTGCTCTTCGCGGTGCTGACCACCAACCGCACCCTGGGCGCGGCCGCCGCGCTCGGCGTGATCGTCGCGCTCGTCTTCGGCCTCGTCGTGCTCCCGGCCGCGCTCGTGTGCCTGCCCCGCGGCGTGTTCTGGCCGTTCGTGCCGCGGGTCGGCTCCGAGGACCCGGCCCACGCCGGCTTCTGGTCACGCGTCGCCGCCGGGGTCCAGCGCCGCCCCCGCATCGTGCTCGCCGCCGCCGTCGTGCTCCTCGCGGCCCTGACCGCGGGGCTCATCGGCACAAAGATCGGGCTGTCGCAGACCGAGCAGTTCCGCACCGAGGTCGAGTCGGTCACCGGCGCCGAGGCCCTCGCGCGGCACTACCCGGCCGGCGCCGCCCAGCCGGTCACGGTCATCGTGAACGCGCCCGCAGCCGAGGGGGCCAGGGCCGCCGCGAACGGGGTCGCGGGCGTCGCCGAGGTCGGCGAGCCCGAGCGCTCCGACGACGGCGCGCTCGTCACCTTCACCGTGGACCTGACCAGCGGCTCCGGCACGGCCGCGGCGGACCGCACGGTCCAGGACCTGCGCGCTGCCCTGGCCGGGATCCCGGGCGCGGGCGCGCTCGTGGGCGGGGACCCCGCGGCGGACCTCGACGAGCGCGACGCCAACCTTCGCGACGATTACGTGGTCGTACCGCTGGTGCTCGCCGTCGTCCTGCTCGTCCTCGTGCTCTTGCTGCGCTCGCTGGTCGCGCCCCTGCTGTTGCTGCTCACGGTCGTCGTGAGCTTCGCGGCCAGCCTCGGCGCCGCGAGTCTCGTGCTGCGCCACGTGCTGGACATCCCGGCGCTGGGCACCGCCGTGCCGCTGCTGGCGTTCCTGTTCCTGGTGGCGCTCGGCGTCGACTACAACATCTTCCTGGCCACCCGGGCCCGCGAGGAGGCCCCGCACCTGGGCACCCGCGCGGGCATGGTCCGGGCCCTGGCCACGACCGGCGGCGTGATCACCTCGGCCGGCATCCTGCTCGCCGCGGTGTTCGCGGTGCTCGGCGTGCTCCCGGTGATCGTGCTGACCCAGATCGGCGTCATCGTGGGCATCGGCGTGGTCGTCGACACCCTCATCGTGCGCACGATCGTCGTGCCGGCCCTGGCCCTGCTGCTGGGCGAGCGGTTCTGGTGGCCGGCCTCCATCAAGGGCCGGCACGAGGCGCCCGAGCCGTCAGCCCGCCACCTCGAAGGGGTCGCCGGCCAGGATTGACCAGATCTCCGTGTCGTGCCGGACGCCGTGGTACGGGTACGACTCCCGAAGGACGCCGTCGAGGCGCATCCCGAGCCGGCGCGCCACGGCGGAGCTCGCGGCGTTGTCGGGCCTGCACTTCCACTCGACCCGGTGCAGGCCCCGGGTGTTGATGGCCCAGTCGATGAGCGCCCGCGCCGCCGCGGTCACCAGGCCGCGGCCCTGCCCGGCGGGCTCGAGCCAGACGCCCAGCTCGCAGGCCCCGGCCTCGGCGCTGAAGTGCACGAACATGGTCCCGCCGACGAGGGTGCCGTCCAGCCAGATGCCGAACAACCGCCCGGCGTCGCGGGCCTGCAGGTCGGCGTAGCGCTGCAGGGTCGCCCGGGCCGAGTCGAGGTCGGTGCTGACCGACGCCCACGGGATCCAGGGGTCGACGGTCTCCCGGGCCCGGTCCATGTGTGCGAGGAACTCCGCGGCCTGCCACGGCTCCAGCGGGCGCAGCTCGGCCCCGCCCCCGAGGGATACGCTGAACATGATCACACCGTACGCGGGCGCGCATCAGCCGTCGACGGTGACCGTCACGGTGTGCCAGCCGGTGGCGCCGTCGGGGAACGGGGTGGCCCGCCGCTCCGGCTGGACCGCGCCGGTCCCGTCGGCGGCCCGGACGCGCAGCGTGTGCGGGCCGGGCGTCGCGGCCCACGTCAGCCGCCACTGCACCCAGGTGACGTCCGAGGGCACCGGCAGCAGCTCGGCCCGCCGCCACGGCTCCGCGTCGACCTGCACCTCGACCGCGGCGATCCCCCGGCCCTGGGCCCAGGCGACCCCGGCGACCGGCACCGAGCCGGCCCGCACACGCCCGAACGCGCCGGGCCGGTCGATGCGCGACGCCGTCTTGACCGGGCCGCGGGGCGCCCAGCCGCGCGCGACCCAGTACGCGTCGACGGCGCCGAACGTGGTCAGCTCGAGCTCGGTGAGCCACTTGCACGCGCCCGCGTAGCCGTACACGCCCGGCGTCAGCATCCGCACCGGGAACCCGTGCTCGAGCGGCAGCGGCTCCCCGTTCATGCCGACGCACAGCAGCACGTCCGGGGTGTCGAGCACGGTGCCGAGCGGGGTGCCGATGCTCATCCCGTCGACCGAGCGCGCGAGCACCTGGTCGGCGCCCGGGTCGATCCCGGCCTCGCGCAGCAGCGGGGCGAGCGGCACCCCGAGCCAGCGCGCGGTGCCGATGTACGGGCCGCCGACCTCGTTCGACACGCAGTTGAGCGTGATGTGCCGCTCGACCAGGGGCCGCCGGAGCAGCTCGGCGAAGGTGAACGTGCGCGGCCGCTCGACCCGGCCGTGGATGCGCAGCCGCCACGCCCCGAGGTCGACCCGGGGCACCGTCAGCGCGGTGTCGACCCGGTAGAAGTCCCGGTTCGCGGTCACGAACCCGGGGTCCTGTCCGGCCGGCAGGGGCGGGGCCGGGTCCGCGGGCGCGGGCAGCCGCACCGCCTCGCGGTCCCGGGTCGCGGCGCCGCCGCGCACCCGCCGGGTCACGACCGCGGCCCCGCCCGCGACCGCCACGAGGGCGGCGGCCCGCAGGAACGCGCGCCGGTCGAAGCCCTCGGGCCGCGGCGCCGGCCGGTGCAGCGTCCACAGCACGATCCCGGTGACGGCCCCGCCGAGCAGCGACGGCAGCGCCGCGGCCGGCCCGGCGGCCGGCCGGCTCATGGCCGCGGCCGCGCCGGCGATCGCGAAGAGCGCCGCGCCGCCCGGGCCGAACCAGCGCCGGCGGGCCGCGAGCAGGCCGACGAGCACGGCGACGGCCGCGAGCGCGACGGCGATGCCGCCGAGCAGGACCGGCTTGTCCGCGGTGCCGAAGGTGCGCACCGCGAACTCCTTCACGGGCGTCGGGGCCGCGTCGACGAGCACCCCGCCGACCGCGACGGCCGGGCCGGCCGCCGGGTCGGTGAGCGCCGCGAGCAGTTCGGCCACGGCGATCCCGGCCGCCGCCGTCAGCAGGCCCGCAAGGCCCGACAGGCCCGCCCGGCGACGGCTCTCCACAGTGGACATCAGCTCTTGGGCATGAGGACGGTGTCGACGATGTAGACGGTCGCGTTGGCCGTCTGCACGTTGCCGCACACGACCATGGCGTTGCCGTTGACGGTGAAGCTGGTGCCGGAGCCGGTCACCATGAGGTCGGAGCCCTGCTGGGTCTTGTGCGTGCCGGCCAGCTCCGACGGGCTCAGCTTGCCGGACACCACGTGGTAGGTCAGCACGGCGGCGAGGGCCTTCGGGTCGGCCAGCACCTTGTCCAGGTCGGCCTTCGGGATCTTCCCGAACGCGTCGTTCGTCGGCGCGAAGACGGTGACGTCCTTGGTGTTGTTGAGCGAGTCGACCAGGTTGGCCTGCTTCACCGCACCGACCAATGTGGACAGCAGCGGGTTGCCGGCGGCCGCGGAGGCGACCGGGACCTTGGCCATCGCGTCGAAGCTACCCGGGTTGGCCGGGTCCGTCGGCACCGCCGCACAGCCCGGACCGAACTGCGTCCCCGTGCCCGCCATCGGCGCGGCGCTGGAAGGGGCGGCGGCGGTCGTCATCGGCGCCGACGGTGCGGCTGTGTCGTCCGAGGAGCCCCCGCACGCGGCGAGGGACAGGGCGAGGGCGGTGGCGGCGGCCGCGGCGGCGAACTTGGTGCGAACCATGAGCAATCCCCTTCAATCGGTACGTTCACCGATGATTCGCAGCCGGGATCGCGCCGGATGGGTCCGGCTTTGGGCGAGAGCGCTCTCAACACATATGAGCAGCTCACGGCGAAGATAGAGAGCGCTCTCCGAAAACCGGTCATTGACACTGGTCGCATTTGGTGCGCAGAATTCGCAAGGACCCCGGAAGCCCGCCACTTCGAACACACGGAGTCCACCCCATGCGCCTGAGAAAAGGCCGGCCCCTCGCGGCCGGTGCGATCGCCGTCGCCGTGGTCGCCACCGCGCTGACCTTCTTCGCCCTCCCCAGTGCCGAGGCCGCCACGCTCGGCTCCGGCAGCTACGCGACCACCACGCCGACCGGCGCCACCGGCCCGACCGGCTGTGGCAGCATCGCGACCAACCCGCGGCAGTACGTCACCGCGAACGCCCCCGCCGGAGCCGTGCCCACGAACGACTGGTGGTCGTCGCTGCTGTTCAAGCGGACCGACTGCAACTACTCCCTGCCGCTCGAGGCCCACCCGATGGCCTTCAAGCCGGCCGCCAACGGCCTCGGGGTCTCGTACACCACCGAGGCCGCCATCTCCGGCACCGCGACCGGCGTCGGGGAGTACCACTTCCCGTACACCACCGAGTTCACCCTCGGCGTGGCCGGCCTGAACGCGCCGAACACCCTGGTGGACGGCTGGACCGACTGGACCGTCACGCCCTCGTGGTCCGACGGCGCCCGCACGCTGAAGACGACCATCGGCCACGGGATCCCGTTCGTGTACGCCCGCACCTCCGGCGGCAACGCGCAGCTGACCTTCGGCGGCGCGCCCACCGTGTGGTCCAACAGCGGCGCCCGCGTCGGGTTCACTGTGCGCGGCCACGACTACATGGCCTACGCGCCCACCGGGGCGACGTGGACGGTCAGCGGCTCGACCATCACCTCGACGCTGGCCGGCAAGGACTACTTCTCCGTCGCGCTGCTGCCGACCACCACGTCGACCTCGGCCGCGGACCGCACGGCGCTTTCGAACACGTACGGCACGTACGCCCACAACCACGTCACCGGCACCCGCGTCGCGTGGAGCTACGACCAGTCGGCGAGCAACGTCAACGCCACCTACACCGTGACCACCACCGCCCGCGAGGGCACCGGCTCCGGCACCGTGCTCGCGCTCTACCCGCACCAGTGGAAGAGCCTCTCGGGCAGCACCCCGATCGCGCAGACCTACGTCTCCCCGCGCGGGACGATGAAGGTACTCACGGGCACCGGCGCGTTCACGACGGCCACGCGCTACCAGGGCGTGCTGCCGGAGATCCCCGCGGTCGCCGACTCCGCCGGCGCCGACCTGACCACGGTCGGCGGCTACCTCGACCAGGTGGCCACCGGCGACCCGCTGGCCGCGTTCGGCAACGACACCTACTGGACCGGCAAGGGCCTCGGCCGCGCCGCCCGGGCCGCCGAGCTCGCCGACCAGCTCGGCCGCACCGCCCAGCGCGACGCGCTGCTGGGCGCCATCCGCACCCGCCTGACCGACTGGTTCACCGCGGGCTCGGGCGAGTCGGAGCGCCTGTTCGTCTACAACCAGGCGTGGGGCACGCTCATCGGCTACCCGGCCTCGTACGGCTCCGACCAGGAGCTCAACGACCACCACTTCCACTACGGGTACTACATCGCCGCGGCCGCGACCCTCGCCAAGTTCGACAAGGCGTGGGCGGCCACGAGCGCGTACGGCGGGATGGTCAACCTGCTCATCCGGGACGCCAACAACCCGGACCGCAACGACACCATGTTCCCGTTCCTGCGCGACTTCGACATCTACGCCGGGCACGACTGGGCGTCCGGGCACGGGTCGTTCGGGGCCGGCAACAACCAGGAGTCCTCGTCGGAGGGCATGAACTTCGCCAACGCGCTCATCCAGTGGGGCATCGCGACCGGCAACACCGCGGTCCGCGACGCCGGGCTGTACATCTACTCCACGCAGGCGCAGGCGATCCAGGAGTACTGGTTCGACTCGTCCAACCAGAACTTCCCGTCCACGTTCGCGCACAACACGGTCGGCATGGTCTGGGGCGACGGCGGGGCCTACGCCACCTGGTTCAGCGCCGAGCCGGAGATGATCCAGGGCATCAACATGCTCCCGGTGACCGGCGGCTCCTTCTACATGGGGTACAAGCCCTCGTACATCGCCACCAACTACAACGAGATGACGACCAACAACGGCGGCCCGCCCACGGTGTGGCAGGACGTGCTGTGGTCGTTCCAGGCGCTGGGCAACGGCGACCAGGCGCTCGCGAACCTGCGGGCGAATTCCGGGTACACCCCGGAGGAAGGCGAGAGCAAGGCGCACACCTTCCACTGGATCCGCAACCTCGCCGCGCTGGGCACCGTGGACGCCTCGGTGACCGCGAACACGCCGCTGTACGCGGTGTTCACGAAGAACGGCCAGCGCACGTACGCCGCGACGAACCTCGGCTCGACGGCGCTCACGGTCACGTTCTCCGACGGGCACACGCTGAGCGTCGGGGCCGGGAAGACCGCGACCAACGGGGCCTTCACCTGGAGCGGCGGCAACGGGACCAGCAACCCGCCGTCGTCGCCGCCGCCCACCTCCACGTCCCCGTCGCCGTCGCGCTCGGCGTCGCCCTCGCCGTCCGCATCGCAGCCGCCGGTCGGGTCCAACAAGTTCTACCTGCGCAGCGGTCCGGCGCTGAACACCGCGGCCGGCGGCGGGGCGGGCACGCAGACGATCACCGCGGCCAACGGCAACTACGACGGCACCCCGCACAACCCGGTGACCTACACGGCGTGCGGCATCACCGGCTCGACCAACGGCGCGGCGACCCAGTTCGCGTTCCACGTCGACGCCGGCACCGCGGTCGGGCAGGGCATCCAGGCCCGGGTCTCCTACGACTTCACCGGCGGCGGCACCTACGGCCGGGTCGAGACGTACCGCTACTTCGCCACCGACCCGGTCGCGGGCACCGAGCAGTACACCCAGTCCGCGGGCCTCGCGTCCTCGTCCGGCACCCTGTCGGCGATGAACCGCGGCTGCGTGAAGCTGGAGCTGTGGAACGCCATCGGCAACGCGAACACCACCGTGCGCGTGGACGCGACCGCCGCCAACGGCAACCAGTCCACCCTCACGATCCCCTACACCGTCTCCTGACCCGATACCCTTCGGGCCCATGAGGCCCCTCCTGATCGGCGCCGGCGTCCTCCTCGGAGGCGCCGGCGCCTTCGTGTTCCTGCGCCGCCGATTCGTCGTCGTCACCGTCAGCGGGCCGAGCATGGAGCCCACCCTCGCGCACGGCGACCGGCTGCTGGTGCGGCGCCGCCCGGCCCGGCCGCCACGGCTCGGCGACATCTCCGGGACCGGAGGCGGGCGGGCTGGCAGCGCGGGCGGGGGCGGCCGTCGCGCTCGTGTGGCGGGCCGGGAAGGGCGCGTTGCTCGGCTCGGCCGCCCTCGCCCTGCTCGCCGGGGCCTGGCCGGTCGCCGGGGCCTGGCTGACCAAGCTCGTCATCGACCGGATCGGGCGGCCCGGGCCGGCGCTCGGCACCCTCATCGCGCTCGCCGCCGGGCTCGCCGTCGTCGGGGTGCTCAGCGCGACCGTGCCGCACCTGCAGCGGTACCTCGACGCGCAGCTGCGCCGCCGCATCGACCTGCTGGCCCGCGCCGAGCTGTTCGCGGCCGTCAACCGGTTCGTCGGGCTGCGCCGCTTCGAGCAGCCCCGCTTCCACGACCGGCTGCGCATGGCCGAGCAGGCCGGGCAGGCCGCGGCCAGCCAGATCGTGCAGCCCGGCATCGACGCGGCCCGGATGCTGGTCACCGTCGGCGGGTTCGTCGCCACCCTGTCGGTGCTCAGCCCGGTCATGACCGCCGTGGTGCTGCTCGCCGCCGCCCCGGCGGTCGCGGCCGAGGTGCTGCTGGGCCGGGCGCGGGCGGCGATGGCCTGGCGGATGAGCCCGCGGGCCCGCCGTCAGCTGTTCTACGCCGACCTGCTCACCGACCTGCGCGCGGCCAAGGAGGTGCGGCTGTTCGGCCTCGGCGGCTTCCTGCTCGGGCGGCTGCTGCGCGAGGTCGGCGCGGCCAACGACGGCGAGCAGGCCCTGGACCGGCGCGAGGTGCTCGTGCAGGCCGGGCTCAGCGCGCTCGGCGGCATCGCGGCCGGCGCCGGGCTCGTCTGGGTGGTCGCGGACGCGGCCGGCGGCCGGCTCTCCGTCGGCGACATCGCCGTGTTCGTCGCCGCGGTCGCCGGTGTCCAAAGTGGACTGATCGGGCTCGTCGGCCAGCTCGGCGGCGCGTACGAGGCCCTGCTGCACTTCGGCCACTACCGCGCGGTGGTGCGCGCGGGGCCGGACCTGCCCGTGGCGCCCGCCGCCCCGCCCGTGCCCGCGCTGCGCGACGGCATCGAACTGCGGGACGTGTGGTTCCGCTACGACGACACCCACCCGTGGGTGCTGCGCGGCGTCGACCTGTTCCTGCCGCGCGGGCAGGCCGTCGCCCTCGTGGGGCTGAACGGCTCCGGCAAGTCGACGCTCGTGAAGCTGCTGTGCCGGTTCTACGACCCGCAGCGCGGCGCCGTGCTGTGGGACGGCGCCGACATCCGCACGTTCGACCCGGCGAGCCTGCGCCGGCGGCTCGCCGCGGTGTTCCAGGACTACGTCGCCTTCGACCTCACCGCCGCGGAGAACGTCGGGCTGGGCGACCTCGGCGCGCTCGACGACCGGGACCGGCTGCGGGCGGCCGCGACCCTCGCCGGGATCGACGGGACGCTGTCGGGGCTGCCGCGCGGCTACGACACCATGCTCAGCCGCACCTTCTTCGACGCCGCCGACGGCGACGACCCGGAGGCCGGGGTGCTGCTGTCCGGCGGGCAGTGGCAGCGGGTCGCGCTCGCCCGGGCCTACCTGCGCGACGACCGCGACCTGGCGATCCTCGACGAGCCCAGCGCCGGGCTGGACGCCGAGGCCGAGCACGACCTGCACCGCGACCTGCACCGGCATCGGGCCGGGCGCACGAACCTGCTGATCTCGCACCGGCTCGGCGCGGTCCGCACCGCCGACCTCATCGTGGTGCTCGCCGAGGGCCGGATCGTGGAGCAGGGCACGCACGCGGCGCTCATGGCCGCCGGCGGCGCGTACGCGCGGCTGTTCGAGCTGCAGGCGGCCTGCTACTCGGCCGGCTTCTCGGCCGACATGGTCAGCGCGCCGGCGGATGTTCCAGGGTGACGGTGACCGTGACGCGGCCCTTGTCGTCGCGGCGGGACACGGCGTGGCCGGGCCGGTCCTCGCCGTCGAGGTGCAGCAGGATCGGGCCGCCCGCGCCGAGGAAGTTGCGCCACCACGCCTTGGCGTCGGGAAGCTGCACGCCGATGGTGACGGTGTCGCCGGAGCGGCGGTAAGCGACCGGGGTGCTGAAGGTCTTCCCCGAGCGGCGGCCGGTGTAGGTGACGACGGTCAGGCGGCGGCGCACCACGCGGCCGAGGCGCGGCGAGTCGCGCAGCCGCAGCACACAGGCGTTGACGCGGCGCACGGTTCCCTTGGGCAGTTCCACGACGATCACGGTACCGGCTAACTGGAGACCCCCGTCCAGTTGCCGGTAAAGTGAGAAGCATGCGCACCGCGGCCTCTCGATTGCGCGCCGACGCCCGGCAGAACCGCGATCGCATCCTCGAGGTCGCCGCCGAGCTGTTCGCCGAGCGCGGGATCGACGTGCCGATGGCCGCGGTCGCACGGCACGCCGGGGTCGGGGTGGCCACGCTGTACCGCCGCTTCCCGACCCGCGAGGCGCTCGTCGCCGAGGTGTTCGCCGAGCAGTTCGCCGCGTGCTCCGCGGTGCTCTACGACGCGCTCGAGGACCCGGACCCGTGGCGCGGCTTCCGCACCGTGGTCGAGCGGGTCTGCGCGATGCAGGCCACCGACCGGGGGTTCAGCGCCGCGGTGCTCGCCGCGTTCCCGCACCTGATCGACCTCGAGCACGAGCGCGCCCGGGGCGTGGAGGCGTTCGCCGGGCTCGTCGCCCGCGCCCAGGCCGCCGGCCGGTTGCGCGCCGACTTCGAACCCGGCGACCTGCTGCTCATCCTGCAGGCCAACTGCGGCGTCACGGACTCCGGGCGCCTGGTGGCGTACCTCCTCGACGCCTTCGCCGCCTGACCGAGGGAGCCGCTGTGCACATCCGCACGTTCCGCTGGGCCGACTACGAGGGCGCGGTGGCGCTGTGGGAGGCCGCGGGCAACGACGTCCTGCCGCGGGCCGAGCTGGAGGCGAAGCTGACCCGGGACCCGGAGCTGTTCCTGGTCGCCGAGGCCGGCGACGGCGCGCTGGCGGGCGTGGTGCTGGGCACCTACGACGGGCGGCGCGGCTTCATCCTCCGGCTCGCCGTCGCCGCGTCCCGGCGGCGCCAAGGCATCGCGACCCGGCTCGTCGCCGAGCTGGAGGAGCGCCTGAAGGCGCTCGGCTGCCCGCGCGTCAACCTGCTCGTGCTGCCGCAGAACGCGTCGGGGCTGCGGTTCTGGCAGGCGCTCGGGTATCTGCCGGCGCCCGACGTGCTCTGCACCAAGCCGCTGTGAGGCCTCAGCCGTTGCGGTGGTGCTTCTTCACGAACGTGTACCCGGGCTCCAGCGGCTCGTCGGGGAACTGGCCGCTGTCGATCGCCTGACGGTGCAGCGCGAGGGCCCGCGGGGACGGGCGGGTGCCGGGCTGCAGCTTGCGGATGAAGCCGGCGACCCAGTGCTCGTGCCGGTTGGAGGGGTCGGTCTCGACGGGCTCGTCGGGCCGCACGGCCGGCTCGAGCAGCGGCGCGTAGAACAGCATCGGCACCCCCTCGGCCCCGTCGGCGGGCGGGAACGACGGCCGGCCCTCGGCGTCGAGGCTGCCGGCCACGCGGGTGACGTACCCCTCGCGGATGAGCTGATCGATCGCGTTGCGCAGCAGGAAGGTCCCGCGGGTCCCGCGCCCGAGCCCGGCGCGCTTGACGAGGTCGGCCTCGGGGAACACCGCGCTGCCGTCCTCGAACACCCGCCCGTGGCGCCGCACCGCGTCCAGCACCTTCCCCCGGTTGGAGTTGGCGGGACGGAACTCGTGGGTCACGATCAAGGGGTCGTACTCATGGAAGTACGCGATCCCGTCGACCTTCAGCGGCTCGCCGAGCGGCTTCGTGCGCAGCTGCACCTGACGGCGGCCCGGCTGCCAGGTCAGCCCCACGAGCACGCCGACATGCGCGTCGGGCGGCCACGCGACCCCGATCCGCAGGCCGTCCTCGCCCGGCTCGGCCACGGCGTCGAAGACCAGCCGGCCGGGGGTGACCCCGTGGGCGCGGTGGTCGAGCACGACGGTCTCGGCTTCGGCACACTCCGGCGGCACCGGCATCGTCCCACCGTCGAGGTCGGCGCGGCGCAGCGCGTACCAGGGAGTCTTCACGCTGGGAATCTACCCGCCCGCATGGCCGGCGAGCGGTAGGCCGTGGGGACACGAAACCCCGCCGACCAGGCCGTAAGCCGCTCGGCCTCCTCGTCGAGCCGCTTGCGCGGGACGTCGCGCAGCAGGTGCACGCGCACGACCCCGGCGTCGTCCTGCGTCCAGCAGCCCACGACCCGCCCGTCGGCCCAGGCCGTGGTGCCGGCGTTGCCGCGCCCGTCCACGATCTGCGCCTGGTGCGGGCCGAGGTAGAAGTCGCGGTCCCGCCAGCCCATGACGGTCGGATCGAGCACGGGCAGCAGCGCCACCCACGGCCCGGGATCGCCGACTTCGCCGGTGTCGTCGTTGTCGAGGCTGACCTGGACGGCGTCGAGCTCGGCGAGGGCCTTGCGCACCACGGTCTTCGTCGCGCCGAGCCACCACACGATGTCGTCCTCGGTGCCGGGCCCGAAGGCGCGGAGCCAGGCCTCGACAAGCTCCCGGTAGCCACCCTCCCGCGGCTCCTCCGGCACCCAGTTGCGGGTGAGCGTCCAGCGTTGCCGCGCGGCGGTATTCTCCCCGCGCACGATCTCGGCGGCGGCCCCGAGCCACGTGAGCAGCCGCGACGAGGACCACGGATCGGTGGGCGTGACGGTGACCCGGACGTCGATCATCGGTACCGCCACCCGGATCTCGGCCGCCGTCAGCCCCTCGGGATGCGCGTCGAGCACCGCGAGAATCGCCGCGCGTGCCCGCTCGAGCCAGCCCTGCCCGTCGCCGTCGATCCCGGCCGCGACGACCTCCCGGGCCATCCGCGCCCGCTCGTTGGCGGCGACCCGGGCGGACGCGCTGCCCCACACCGCCCCGAGACGCGAGCGGGGAAACACGAAGAGCGTGCGGCGCATGGCGAGCTGCTTGACGAGCGTTCGGTCGCGGTACAGCGCCCGGTCGACGTCCTCGACCTGAAGCCGCTCGGCCCGGGCCCACGCGGCGAGGTACACGGACGCCGGCTCGGTCGCGTGCAGCCCGACGACGGCCTCGGCGACGGCCTCGGGCGATGCTTGCTTGATCGCGAGCGCTTGACGCACGCCGAGGCGGGCTCGGCGTTCGTCATCGTCCACGTGGCGCATTGGATCATGTTGCCCCACGACATGTCGGGCGCTCCGCGCCACGACATGTCGGATTTATACCCTGACCGGCGATAAGCCGTATCATTGCTGCGCTCGGCCGCTTTGAATACGCCTAGTTTCCGGTTCCAAAATGTTCGCCATTTGCGGCTCGGCGTGGTCCGGGACCGTGGTTCCGATCGTATTTTGGGATAATTTTGGCATGGGGCAGATGCAGTTGTTCAATTCTCGGGAATTGGCTGCTATGCGGGATCGGACGAAGGCTCGGAATTGGTGGCCAGGGAAGGACGAGTTCCGCCGTGAAGCACAGCGGCGGCGTGATTGGGGCTTGGTGAGACGGCATGCGGAGAAGCTGCGCCGCATCCATGGCTCCGTGGAAAATACCCCGGCACAATCGTCGCCCGACCCGCATCTGCCCGCCGAGGAAAAACGCGCCTGCCCCGAGCCCGACGCGACGATTCAACGGCCAGCGCCGTGCAATTCCACCGCCGCGCCGGCACATGGCGAATCAGACACCGCATGGACTCTAACGACGCGGAGGCGGATCGGCGCCCCGCGGCGGCCCCGGCGAGTTCTAGGGGCGCGGAGGCGGGGTCCCGTGCGGCGGCGGGCCATGGTGATGTGGCGGCGGAGGCGGCTCGGCACCTGGCGGCGGTGGGGGCGGCGGCGTCGTGACCAGAGGCTGCTCCGGCCATACGAGCAGCACCGGGCAAGGCGCATGGTCCACGACGAAGCGCGTGAAGCGACCCAGACTCCGCGGCCCCACCCGCGTCCGGTCCCCGTCCCGCGCCACCACCAGCAAGTCTGCACCCAGATCGTTACACGCAGCGATGACCTCGTGCTCGGTGCGGCCACGGCGTACGGCCGTCTCGGAGGGCCGGTCCAGCGACGCGGCGGCCGCGGCCAGAAGGTCCCGTTCGGCGGCCTCGGCTGCCGCGGCCATGGCCGGGCCCGGGTCGCGATGCCCACGACCGAGCAGTCCGCTCCAAGCGCCGCTCACCTCGCCGGCCGTGGCCGGGTCCACGACGTGCAGGAGGGTGATGCGCGCATCGGAAGGCGCGTGGTGCGCGGCGGCCTCGGCGGCGGCGGCCCAGGTGCCCTCGGCTAGCCAGACGAGCACATGCATGTACCGAGGTTCGCAGATGATCCACGCATGTCGCCACCGCTGGCGCCGAATCGGGGCCAATCCCCTGACGGGGCATAAGTCCGATATATCGCGGCGCGAAGCGCCCGATATATCGTCGCCCCTCACCCGCAGACCGGTCCAGAACGCCGCCACCGCCGTCAGCAGGGGCGTCCGACATCGCCGCCCCTCACACCCCAGCGACCCACAACGCCGCCGGCGTCCTCAGAGTGCCAGGCGCAGCAAAGTCGCCCGGATATCGCAGTCCCTCACACCCCGGCGACCCACAGACCGGCCCACAGCGCCGCCACCGCCGCCAGCAGCGCCGCCGGCACCGTCAAGGCGCCCAGGCGCAGGAACCGCCCGGCCGATGGAGCAGCGTCGCGCGCGTGGAGGATCTGGCGCCACAGGAGCGTGGCGAGGGAGCCGACGTACGTGAGGTTCGGGCCCACGTTCACCCCGATGAGCACCGCCAGCAGCAGGCCCGGCGAGTGCTGCACCGCCGGCACCAGGACGAGGGTCGCCGGGAGGTTGTTCAGCAGGTTCGCCAGCAGCGCCGCGAGGGCCGCCGTCGCCAGCAGGCCCAGGAAGGACGCGTCGCCCGGGGTGAGGGTGTCCACCAGCCGGCCCAGGCCGTGTTCGCGCACGGCCAGGACCACGACGCCCAGGCCCAGGACGAAGGCGCAGAAGGCCGGGTTCGCGGCCTTGATCGCGGCCCGGAGTCCCAGTTTTCGGGCTCGGACCAGCGGGACGGCCAGGGCCAGGGCGCCGGCCGCGGCCGCGAAGGCGGGGTGGATGCCCACGGGCTGGCCCGCGGCGAAGCCGGCCAGGGTGAGGACGAGGACGACCAGGGCGTAGCGCGGGGGCTTCGCCGGCTCGGCGGCGGGTGCGGTGGACGCCAAGGCCAGGTCGGAGGCGAAGAAGCGGCGCAGGATGACGTACTCGACCGCGACCACCGCCAGCCATGGGGCGGCCATCAGGCCGGCGAAGGCGGCGAAGCTCAGGCCGCTCGCGGCGAACGCGAGCAGGTTGGTGAGGTTGGAGACGGGCAGCAGCAGGGAGGCCGAGTTCGCCAGGTGGGTGCAGGCGTAGACGTGCGGCTCCGGGCGGGCGCGGATGCGCAGGGCGGCGGCGAAGACCACCGGGGTCAGCAGCACCACCGTCGCGTCGAGGCTGAGGACCGCGGTGACCACGGCGGCCGCGGCGAAGACCGCCCCCAGCAGGCGCTTCGGGCGGCCCTGGGAGTGGCGGGCGGCCAGGTCGCCGATGTACGCGAAGACGCCGTGCGCCTCCGCGAGGTACGACAGCAGCAGCACGGCCGCGAGGAAGCCCACGGTGGGGCCGAGCTCGCGCACCTCGGCCCCGGCCTCGGGCCACGTGACGAGGCCGAACAGCACCGCCAGGACCGCCGCCGGGACCGCGGCCACGGCCTCGGGCAGCCCGAACGGTCGCGCCACGGCGAACCCGAGGACGGCGACCAGCAGCAGCACGGCGACGACCAGCACGGCGGCAGCCTACGGGCAGGATCGGGGCGCCGCACCGCGGGTCGCCAGGGCCGAGGGACCCGGCTCAGCGCCGGGCGAGCGACACCAGCAGCCCGGGGTGATCCGTCGCCTGCCGCAGGTCCAGCGCGTCCGTGCCCGTGAGCGCGTGGTCGGCGGTGGCGATCACGTACTGCACCGACCCGTCGTCGGCGCGCACGTACCCGTCGCCGGGCACGCACCCCTGCGCGTGGTCGGCGAGGTTGAAGTCGCCTGCGGCCACGGTCGGCTCGTACCCGGCGCGCGCGTGCAGCCCCGGGATCGCGGTGCCGAAGAGGTACCGGCACTGCGCGAACGCCACCGCCGGCACGGTGTTGGCCAGGTGCGTCGTGCACGCCTGGTACGCCCCGCGCGCGTGCACGCAGACCCAGGCGCGCTCCTCGGGGTCGTTGACGTCCTGGTCCGGGTAGAGCCCGCCGTCGATCACGGTCGCGCGGCGCGGGCCGGTGACGCGGGCCAGGAGCCCGATGCCGTACTCCTCCCCGTTCACGCACGCGAACGGCCCCCCGCTGCGGCGGTCCCCGGCCGGCTCGAACGCGCGGACGATCGTGTCGCCCGGGAACACCCACGCGAGCACCGCGCCGAGGGCCTCGACGTCCCCGGCGCAGATCTCGTTGAGCGTGACCACGTCAGGCCGGTGCGCGCGCAGCTCACCCGCGGCCACGGGGACCGCCCGGCCCGTGAAGCAGCTCGCGAAGCCGCTGTCGCACAGGTTGAGCTGCAGCACGCGCAGCGGCGGGCGGGCCGCCTCGCCGGGCGCGGGCGTGGCCCCGAGCACGGCGGCCGCGACACAGGCGAGCACCGCCGCGATGCGCCGCGCCCCGCGCCCCCTCATGCCGGGCAGCATATCGACCGGGTTACGGTCGCGTCATGCCCCCGAACGCCGCCACGCTGCTGGTCTTCGGCCGCGGCGTGATGAACGACGAGGCCGGCTGGGCGCTCACCGACGACAGCCTGGCCCGCGTCCGCGCCGCCGCCGAGCACGTCGAGCGGGCCGGCGCACCCGCGCGGATCGTCTTCACCGGCGGCTGGGCCGGCGCCTCGCTGGGCGCGCCGGAGCCGCCCCCAGGCCACCGCGAGGGCGACCTGATGCTGCGCGCCGCGCGGGAGGCGGGCCTGGGCCGGGCGAGCCGCCTCCTCGCCGAGACGCGCTCGCGCAGCACCGTCGAGAACCTGCTCAACCTGGTCGAGGACGGGCTCGTCGGCGGCCCGTACAGCCCCGCCGAGCCGCTCGGGCTGGTCTCCCACGCCTGGCACCTGCCGCGGGTACGCTACCTGGCCGGCAAGATCCTCCGGCTGCGGGGCGCCGCGCTGCTCGACATCCCGGCCGCAGGGCCGTGGCAGCCCGAGCGGCTGCTGCGCCTGGGCTCCCGGCTGTGCTTCCTGGGCGCGTCCAGCCCGGCGGCCCTGCGCCGCCGCGAGCGCCTCGCGGTGGCCCTGGCCCGTCGCGCCGGCCGCTGAGTGATCTCGCCCCCGGCGGGGTATCGACCTTGGATGATCGCGCTGCTGCCGGTGTACCGCCCCAGCTTCCACCTCCCCCAGCTGCTCACCGCGCTCGGGAACGACGCACCGGCGGTGGTGGTCGACGACGGCGGCGGCCCCGGGGCGGCCGCGGTGCTGGACGCGGCGCGGGCGCTCGGCGCGACCGTGCTGCGCCACCCGGTCAACCGCGGCAAGGGCGCCGCCGTGCGCACCGGCCTCGCCCACATCGCCGAGGCGTGGCCCGGTCGCGGCGTGGTGTGCGCCGACGCCGACGGCCCGCTCGACGACAACGCCGCGTCGCACTTCAGCCCGCTCGGGGACTCGGCGCGCGTGTACCGCCCGCTACTGGCCGGGCTCTTCGGCGCCGACGCTCGCGAAGGCTAGGTCCAGCACCTGCGCGAAGCGCCCCGCGCCCCCGGCGGCGATCCAGCCCGCGTAGGCGACGTCGAGGCAGGACAGCGCGGCGAAGACGATCGCCTGGGCGGGCACGTCGCCGCCGGGGCGCTCGCCGAGGCGCTCGCGCATGATCGGGGTCAGGATGCGCGACCACAGCAGGTGCTTCTCCAGGTGCCGGGCGCGCAGCGAGGCGGAGCCGTTCACAACCCGCATCACCCGCAGCGTGCGCTCGGCGTTCGCGTCGGACAGCGCGGCGATCGGCTCCAGGGCCGCGCGCATCGCCCGCCACGGGGACTCCCCCGCCGGCCGGGCCGCGAGGGTCTCGGCGACCAGGTGCCCGGCCGCCGTCGCGTCGCCGATGACGGCGTCCTCCTTGGCCGGGAAGTACCGGTGGAAGCTGCGCCCCGAGATGCCGGCCGCGGCGGCCACGTCCTCCACGCTCGTCGCGTCGAAGCCGCGCTCGTCGAACAGCTGGAGGGCGCGCTCGGCGATCGCCGCGCGCACCGCCTCCCGGGTCTGTTCCCGCAATCCCACGTGATCAGGGTAACCCGCCGCCAAACTTGTCAGCCCCTGACAAGTTCGTCGTAGGCTGACAGCAACAGGCACGGACTGCAGAGGGGTACGGAACATGCGACAGCGCACACTCGGGCGGCAGGGTCTCACCGTCTCCGAGATCGGCTACGGCGCGATGGGCATCCACCTCGCCTACGGCCCCGGGGACGAGCAGGAGGGCATCGCCACCATCCGGCGCGCCCACGAGCTCGGGGTCACGTTCTTCGACACCGCGGAGCTCTACGGCTGGGGCGAGAACGAGAAGACCGTCGGCCGCGCGGTCAGGGACTTCCGCGACGAGATCGTCATCGCGACCAAGTTCGGATTCACCCGCGACTTCGGGTTCGACAGCCGGCCCGGCCACATACGCGAGGTCGTCGACAACAGCCTGCGCAACCTCGGCGTGGACCGGATCGACGTGCTGTACCAGCACCGGGTCGATCCGGCCGTGCCGATCGAGGACGTGGCCGGCACGGTCAAGGAGCTCATCGACGCGGGCAAGGTGCAGTACTTCGGGCTGAGCGAGGCCGGCGCGCAGACGATCCGCCGCGCGCACGCGGTGCAGCCGGTGTCGGTGCTGCAGACGGAGTACTCCCTCTTCGAGCGCGACGTCGAGGAGCTGTTCGCGACCCTGGACGAGCTGGGCATCGGCTTCGTGGCCTACTCCCCGCTCGGCCGCGGGTTCCTCACCGGCACCGCGAAGCCGGCGGACGAGTACGACCCGACCGACATGCGCCGGACCGACCCGCGCTGGCAGCCCGGCAACTACGAGCGGAACCTCGCGGCCGCCGAGCGCCTCGGGGAGCTGGCGAAGGCCAAGTGCGCGACGCTCTCCCAGCTGGCCCTGGCCTGGCTGCTGACCCGGGGCGAGCAGGTCGTGCCGATCCCGGGCACCCGCAGCGTCGCCCGGGTCGAGGAGAACGTGGCCGCCGCGGACCTGACGCTGAGCCCGGAGGACCTCGAGACGATCGGCGAGGTCCTCCCCACGGGCGGCTTCGGCGCGCGCTACGCCGGCGGTCGCACACCCACCTGGGTCTGACGGCTCAGTCGTCGCCGAGCGGGTCGAGGCCGCCGGTCAGGATCGCCACGCCGCAGTTCGGGGCCGACCAGAACCGCGACGGGCGGCCGTCGACGCGAACGTCTGCGGCCGGCGATGCCGTCGGCGGCGAGGCCGTACGCGCCCTGGAAATCAACGACCCATGCGAACCCTGATCACGGTGCCGGCGGGGCCGGTGAACACCTCCACCAGGTCACACATCTGGTGGGTCAGCAGCAGGCCCCGCCCGCGCTCGGCGGTCGGCTCGACCGGGATGCGCCCGGTCAGGGGGTCGTGCAGGAACCCGCCGTCGCTGACCTGGCACACCAGCGCGTCGCCGTCGGCCCACAGGTGCAGCACCCCGCTGCCGCCGCTGTGCCGCAGCGTGTTCGTGGCCAGCTCGGTGACGACGAACTCGAGGTCGGCCGCGCGGTCCTCGGACAGGCCCATGGCCACGGCCCGCTCCCCCACCGCGCGGCGCAGCCACCGCAGGGCGCCGATCGCGTCGTACGGCATCGCCGTGGCCGCCGCCGGGGCGACCAGCGGCGCGTTGCGCTCGGCGAGGGCCGAGTCCGGGGCGTAGTCGGCGCTCGCCGCGAGGCCCGCGATCCCGGCCAGGCTCGGGTGGGTGCGCCGGGCCGCGGCCACGTCGGAGGAGTGCAGGCCGGCGGTGTCGTACGGACACAACGCCGTCGCGTCAACCCCGACGAAGGCACGGTTGACCAGGGCCTCGTGCACGGCGACGGCGGCGCGCTCGGCGCCGGTGCGCCCCACCCACATCGGCTGGCCGAGCAGCGCGGGGCGGCGCCCGGCGTGCCGAGCGCAGTAGTCGAGCAGCGCCGGGATGATCCGGCCCGGGTTGCGCGAGGTGGCCTCGGCATCCCACCAGGTCACGCCGTCGTCATCGCCGCCGCCCACGCCGGCCCGGATGCGCTCGAGGTCGGCCCCGGGCACGGCCACGAGCACCGGCCGGTCCTCCTCGCGCGCCGCCCGCACGTAGGTGACGGTCGCGTCGAGGTACTCGGCCGCGGTGGCGTACAGCAGCGCCGTGTGCGTGAAGACGGAGCCGGTCATGCGAACACCACCGGGGCCGGCCCGCACAGGCGCACGATCCGCTCGAGGGTCGGCTCGGCACCGAGGATCCGCAGGCCGCCGGGGACCGTCCGCGCGGCCCGCAGCAGGGCGGTCACCGCGGTCAGGTCCGCGAAGCGCAGGGCGGCCACGTCGACGACGAGCGGGTGGCCGTTGGCGTGCGGGACGAGGTCCGCCAGCACGGGCTCGAGGCAGCCGCCGTTGGACGCGTCGAACTCGCCGGTGAGCCGCACGCCGAGCGGCGCCCCGGTGACGGCCAGCCGGGCCAGGGGCGCGTCGCCGTCGCCGTCCGCGGTGGCCGTGTCGGGGTGCACGCGCCCGATCTCGGCGAGCACGCCGGGCTCGAAGCGGCGGGTGTCGTACAGGCACAACCCGATCGCCCCCGTCTGCGCGTAGAAGGCGTTGATCTGCCGCTCGTAGGCGATCAGCCGCTCGTCCGCCAGGTGGCCGCGCGACCAGGCCATCTCGCCCGCGAACCGCACGCCCGCGAAGCCCTCGGCCCGGGCCTGCTCGACCACCTCGACCAGCATCGCGATCCACGCGTCGGCGTCGAACGGGCGCGTGACGTCGACGGGCGTGGAGACGAACCGGCCGAACCCGGGCACATCGGGCTCATCGAGGTCGGCCCGGTAGTGCACGATCTTGTAGTTGTCCCGCCGCCCGCCGTCGATGAAGCCGGCCAGCGCCTCGCGATGGCTGTCGTCGTCGCCGAACCGCCAGCACACGTGGTCGCCCGGGGCCAGGTCAGCAGCGGTGGCGGCGTGCGCCTTCATGCGGCCCAGAATACGGTCCTCAGACGCCCAGGCGGGAACGGAGCAGCGCCGGTTCGGGCCGGGCGAACTCGGATCATCGTGGCGCCGCCCGCGTGCAGGCCGGCCTCCGCCGCGGCGACCAGCAGGATGCCGGCGAGCACGGCGGGACGCTTCACCAGCTGCAGATCGGCGGCCCCGGGCCGGGCCTGAGGCCGGGCGCTGTGATCTACATCAGGACCGGCAATCTCGTCAGCACCAGTGATCTACGTCAGGACCAGGGCCGCCTCGCGCAGCAGGCGCCGGGCCAGGACCAGCCGGTCGGCGTCGTCGAGGCCGGGCAGGTCGCCGATGCGGTGCGGGCGGCCGTCGAAGGCGGTGCGCAGGGCCGCGGCGCAGGCGTCGGGCATCGCCAGGGTGCGGTCCGGCAGGTGTACGGCGACCCGCCCGCCCGAGGGCGCGTCGAGCCGGAACGGCAGCCCGGGCCGAGCCGCGACGTGATCGTCGGGGCCGATGCCGGGCAGCGCGGCGGCCTGGGCGACGGCCCGCAGCGGGGCCGGGCGGCCCGACGTCCACGCCGGCCCGCGCAGCTGGGACGCGAGGTCTTCGGGCGTGATGGTGTCGAGCCAGGCGTGCAGGGCCGCGACCGTGTCGGCGAGCGCGGGCGCGACCGAGTCGCCGTCGGCGGGGTCGAGGCCCATCGGCAGCCCGGCGCGCAGCGTCGGCTCGGACACGGCCAGCCGGGCGAGCGCGTCGAGGACGGTGAGCCGGGTCGGCGCGTGCAGGCCGATCGTGAGGTGCAGCGACCACTCGCCCTCGGCCGTGGCCGCGTGCACCCAGCCGCGGGGCAGGTAGAGCGCGTCGCCGGCCCGCAGCACCGTGTCGATCGCGGGATCGGCGCCGGCCGCCGCGGCGACCTCGCCGGCCACGCCGCCCCACGGCGGCCGCGGCACCGGCGCCTCCACCACGGGCGGGTGGACGCGCCACCGCTTGCACCCGCTGACCTGCAGGACGAACACGCCGTGGGTGTCGTAGTGCGGGTCGAAGCCGCGGCTCGACGGCGGGGTGAGGTACGCGTTGATCTGCACGGGCGTGCCGAGCTCCTGGCGCAGGGTGGCCGCGAACGCCACGAGCGGCGGCCACATGCGGTGCAGGCCCTGCAGCACGAGGGTGGCCCCGTCGGCGAGCAGTGCGAGGACCTTCTCGTCGTGCACCTGGTCGCCGATCTCGGCCCCGGCCCCGCCGCCGCCGGTGTAGCGGGCGGCCGGGATGACGTGGCCGTCCTTGGCCATGCGCACGAACGGGGTCCGCAGCGCCCGGGCGCCGAGGAGGTCGTCGACGCCGTCGACGGTGAGCAGGTCCCGGTAGTTGCCCAGGGAGGGCGAGAGCAGCGGGGTGCGGTCCCAGTACCGCTCGGCGAACTCCGCCTTCGCAACCGAGACGCACCGACGCAGCGCCACGCTGTCTCCTTGGGACGAATCGGACGGGGTGACCTCGGGGTTACCCATGTCCGATCGTCCCAATCGGGAACCGGCTCGTTCAGCCCTCGATCGCGGCGGCGGCCTCGCGCAGGCGGGCGGCGGTGCGCTCGGCGCCGAGGGCGACCATGGTGTCGTCCAGCGGCGGCGAGACCGGCTTGCCGACCAGGGCCAGCCGGGCGGTCATGAACGAGCGGCGGCGGTTGGTGCCGGCCTCGGCGACGACCCGGTCGAGGGTGGCGGTGATCTGCTCCTTGCCGAACGGGTCGAGCTGCTCGAGGTTCTTCGCGAACGCCTCGAGGATCGCGCGCGCGTCGGCCGCGGGCAGGCCGTGCTTGGCCAGGTCGGCGGGCTGGACCGTCACGGTGGCGGCGGCGAGCCAGTCGAGCTGCTCGGGGATCTCGGCGAGCTTCTTGGTGCGCTCCCGCAGCGGTACCACGAGCGAGCGCACGTCCTGCGCGGTCAGGCCCTCGGGCAGGAACGGCTCGGCCGCGCGCAGGAACGCCTCGTCGTCCAGGGTGCGCAGGTAGTGGCCGTTGAGCCAGTTCAGCTTGTCGATGTCGAAGACCGGGCCGACGGGGTTGACGCGGGCGAAGTCGAACGACGCCACCATCTCGTCGAACGTGAAGATCTCCTGGCCGTCGGGCATCGAGTAGCCCATGAGCGCGAGGAAGTTGACGAGGGCCTCGGGGAGGTACCCCTCCTCCTGGAACCACTTGAGCCGCGCGGCCGGGTTCTTGCGCTTGCTGATCTTCGAGCGGTCGGCGTTGCGCAGCAGCGGCATGTGCGCGTAGGTCGGCGCGGTCCAGCCGAGCCAGCCGTAGAGCAGGATGTGCTTGGCGGTCGAGCTGATCCACTCCTCGCCGCGGATGACGTGCGTGACGCCCATCGCGTTGTCGTCCACGACGACGGCGAGGTGGTAGGTCGGGAACCCGTCCGCCTTCAGGATGACCTGGTCGTCCGGCTCCGGCGGGGTGATCTTGCCGCGGATCAGGTCCGTGAACGAGATCTTGGCGTCGGTGGGCACCAGCATCCGGATCACCGGCACGTCGGTGAACCCGGGCAGCTCGGCGCGCTCCTCGCGGGTCTTGCCGTAGCACATCCGGTCGTAGCCGGTGGGGATCTTCAGCTGCTGCTGGCGGGTGCGCATCTGGGTGAGCCGCTCGGACGAGCACCAGCACTGGTAGGCGTGCCCGTCGGCGAGCAGGCGCTCGGCGACCTCACGGTAGACGGGCAGCCGCTCGGACTGCCGGTAGGGCTCCGCGGGCCCGCCCACGTCCGGCCCCTGGTCCCAGCTGAAGCCGAGCCAGTGCAGGGTGTCGAAGACCTGCTGCTCGCTGCCCTCCACGTAGCGCGTGCGGTCGGTGTCCTCGATGCGGAGGATGAACTCACCGCCGTTCTTGCGCGCGAACGCCAGGTTGAACAGGGCGGCATACGCGGTCCCGACGTGCGGGTCGCCGGTCGGCGACGGGGCGATACGGGTGCGTACGGGGGCCTCGGAAGTGCTCACCGACCGAATTTAGCCTACGCGGGCCGCCGGCCTGACCGCAGCTCCGGTTCTCGGCGGGATGATGCCGCCGGCGGCGGCGACCGGGCGGCGCGAAGGGGGCGGGCGGGCCGCGGTCCGGTCCACTGTGGACGACGAGGCCGGACGGGGGCGGGGCCCGGCTACGATCGCCGCATGAGCGGACGTTCCTACATGCTGGCGGCCCGGATGCCGATGTCACGCGAGGCGTTCGAGGCCTGGCTGGACGAGCCCGCGCCCGGCGTCGAGGCCATCGCCAACCCCGGCGCGGTCTGGGACGAGTGGACGCCGGCGTACGCGTCCGAGACCGCCCGCGAGCGCCTGGCCATCCGCGGCGCCGCCGGTTTCGCCCTGGCCCGCCACCGCGACGGGGTGCTGGAGCTGTACCTGTACGACTACTACTACAGCCCCGGCGTCGCCCAGTCCGAGCTGCTCCTGCTCGCCGCGGCCGGGCGGCGCGCCGAGGCCGAGTCGGCGGTCATGTTCTGGGGCGGCAACGTGTACCCCGACCTGCCCCTCGGCGGCGACGAGCCCATCGCCGTCCTGCTCACCGGCCCCGACGGGGCGCGCTTCACCGACCGGTACCGGCTCTCGGCCCTGCTCGAGCACCTGCGCCCGGTCGAGACCGCGTTCCTGGCCGCCGCGGGCGCCGGCGACGAGGACGCCACCTGGAACCCCGACGGCATGGTCGACCCGGCCCTGCAGCCGGCCGGCTGAGCGCGCACAGGCCACGGCGAACGCGAGCATCGGCTCTCACGCCGGGGCGTTGCGCGCGGCCAGGGCGTGGAAGAGGCGCTTGGGCTCCCAGTGCCCGTCGTCGTAGGAGCGGACGATGGCGTACGAGGCCATGTCGAGGTCGCGCGCGGGGTCCGCGCGGTGCGGCAGTGCGGGCGCGGCGAACGTGAACACGAACGCGCCCGCGGCGCCCTCCGCGTCGAGGATGCGCAGCAGGTCCATGACCTCGGCGGCCTGCAGCTCCTCGTCGCGCACGAAGTCCCCGGCGAGCCGGTCGCGGTCGTCGCGGTCGACGATCGCCCAGGCCATCCCGCCCTTCTGCTCGGCGCCGCGGTACGCGCAGCAGCCCACCTCGGTCGCGACGACCGGCTTGCCGTGCGCGAGATGCCGCCGGAACCGCTCGCCGAAGTCGTCGCGGTTGCGCCGCCCCCGGTAGGTGTCGACGCACACGAGGTCGAACGGCGTCCAGTCGACGCGTTCGATGGGCGCGGAGGCGTACGACACCCGCCCTTGAAACACCGCGCGGACCGCGCCCGAAAGCTCGGCGAGGAACGCGTTGAGCGGCTTGTTGTGCGACCCGAGCAGCCGCATGCGCGCCATCTGCCCCGGCCGGAGGCGTTCGGCGAGCGTGTCGCCCTTGAGGATGCCGCGCATGAACATGGTGAGCTCGCACCCGGCGAGCAGGACGATCCGCTCCGGCCCGAGCCGCTGCGCCGCCGCCGCCAGCTCCCGCGCGTTGGCGAGGGTCTCGGCGGCGCCGGCGTCGTGCAGGTGCGGCGAGAGCCAGACCTCGAGCCCGAGTTCGAGCGCGATCCCGGTCGCCGCGAGCAGCCGCTCCCGATCGGTCCCGGACACGCGGACCGCGTCGCAGTGCAGCTCGTCGCGGATGACCGTCAGATCGCGCCGAGCCTCCCCGTCGTCGAACGCGGGCCGCGAGTGGAACGGCCCGGTGACCGTCCCCACGTCGTAGTTGACACCCCGAATCCCCATGCGTCAACCGTAGTTGACAGGCGGTGATCCGTCAACGTCGGTTGACACACGGGGCTCGGTCGAGAGGGTTCAGGCGCCGGTGTTCAGGGCCTGGGCCACGCTCCGGCGGCGAATCCGCACCGCCACGTCGATCAGCGTCACCAGGATGATGAGCGCGCCGAAGGACTTCGCCGTCTCGTCCGCCGGGCCGGTGGCGAAGACCGGCCCCGCGCCGATCACCCACGTCATCACCGCGCACAGCACCAGGCTGTGGACCAGGTCCACGGTCCACAGCCCGGAACGCCAGCGGCCCAGCACCGCGAGCACCGCCTGCGTCGCGATGGCGAGGACCAGCAGAGCCAGGACGATCGGGCCGCGGTACCGCACGAACGCCCCGTCATAGGCGAGCGCGTCATAGGCCGCCGGGGCCGCGCGCCCGCCCGTGACCAGCCGCAGGGCCGCCGGCGGGTCCAGCAGGATCGCGGTGCCGAGGACGGCGAGGGCCACGGTGAGGATGCGGGCCGGGCGGCTCACGCGGTCGGTCGGCAGCGGGCGCGGGCGCCAGCGCGCCGGGCGGCGGCGACGCAGCCAGGCCGCGGCCGCGAAGCCCGCGAAGAGCAGGCCCAGCCACGCGAAGACGACCGGCCAGGCGGCGTCCGACGCGGCGCGGAAGTCGCGCACCGGCTCGATGAGCTCGCCCAGGAACGCGCCGAACTGGATGATGACCGTGCCGCCCGCGGCCAGCGTCAGGAAGCGGCGGGTGTCCGCGGGGTCGATCAGCGCGGCCGGCGTGCCGTATCGGGCCGCCACCTCCGCCGGGTGACCGAAGCGCCGCAGCAGCTCCGGCACGTCGTCCGCGTCGAGCGCCTCCTCGCTCAGCAGGGCGCGCAGTTCCAGGGCGACGTCGTGGCGCTGCCGGCGCGGCAGGAGCACGACGACGTCGGCCACATAGCGTGCGATCAGGTCCTCGGTGTTCATGGCGCCGCTCCGCTCTCCAGCAGTGGTTCCATCGCCTCGTTGAGCCCGCGCCAGGTGGACGTCAGCCGCTCGTAGAGCCGCAGTCCCTCGGCGCTGAGCCGGTAATACCGCCGCGGCTTGCCCTCCGCGGTCTGCCACTCGCTGCTCAGCACGCCCTGGGCCTCGAGCCGGCGCAGGAGCGGGTAGAGCGTGCCCTCCTCGATCGGCAGGCCCCGCTCGACGAGGGCCTGCCGCAGCTCGTAGCCGTAGCGCAGCGAGCGGAGCTGGGAGAGCACGGCGAGCACGACGACACCCCGGCGCAGCTCCTGTTCGAGCTTCTCGTAGACGTCCGCGCTTACCATGCGCCACACAGTACCATGTGGCACACAGCAAAAACCAGGTTGCCCGCGCTGCGAGGATGAGCGCGTGGATGTGCGACGGCTTGGGCCCGAAGATTGGCAATTGTGGCGCGATGTCCGCCTTGCCGCGCTCGCCGACTCGCCGCGGGCGTTCGCCTCGACGCTGGAGCGGGAGCAGGCCTTCGACGAGGACCGCTGGCGCGCGGGGCTGGAGCCCGCGAGGGGGCTCAAGGCCATGGCCCGCGAGTCCGACGGCGGCGCCGGGATCGTGGGAGTCTGGGTGCCCGAGGAACGCGACGGCGCGGGCGAGCTGTTCAGCATGTGGGTGCACCCGGCGTGGCGGGGGTCAGGGATCGGGGACCTGCTGGTGGCCGAGGCGCTGCGGTGGGCCGGCGAGCAGGATCTCAAGGCCGTGGACCTCTGGGTCGTCGGCGAGAACGCGGCCGCCCGGCGGCTCTACGAGCGGCACGGGTTCCGCCCGACCGGCGAGTCGCAGCCCTACCCGCCGGACCCCTCGGTCGTCGAATACGTCATGCGGCGCGAGATCAGCTGAACGCCTGGGCGAGCAGCAGGCCGACGGCGGCCGCGCCCAGGCCGGCCACGACCGAGGCGAGCACGTTCATCGCCGCGTAGAAGCGGGCGCCGTTCTGGGCCAGGCGCAGCGTCTCGTAGCTGAACGTCGAATACGTGGTGAGCGCGCCGCAGAAGCCGGTGCCCAGCACCGCCGTGACGGTCGCGTTCGCGGGCAGGCCGGCGAGCAGGCCGAGCAGCATCGACCCGAAGACGTTGACGGTGAGCGTGCCCCACGGGAACACCGAGTCGTGCCTGGACTGCACGAAACGGTCGGTGAGATAGCGCATCGGCGCCCCGATCGCGGCGCCGAGCGCGACCAGCAGGACGGTCATGGATTCCTCCCGAGGCGCCGCACGAGCGCATGGGTGGCCGCGCTGCCGGTCCACACCGCGATGAGCGCGCCGACGACGGTCACGGCCAGATACGTCAGCGCCGCCCAGGGCGAGCCGGCCGAGGCGGTCTGGTGGATCTCCACGGCATAGGTGGAGAAGGTGGTGTACCCCCCGAGCACCCCGACACCGGCGAACGGCCGGAGCAGGCGCCGCTCGGTGGCCACCTCGGTGACGATGACCATCAGCGCGCCGATCAGCAGGCACCCGGTGACGTTGACGACCAGCGTCGACCACGGGAAGCCGCCGCGGGCGTGCGGCCAGGCCTGGGCCAGGCCGAAGCGCGCGAGGGCGCCGCACACCCCGCCGGCCGAGATCGCGCCCAGCACCGGCCACGGACTCGGCCGCAGCTCGAGGCGCTGCGCGGGAACGTGGACATCGATATCGGGGTCGATCTCGGTCACGATGCTCCTCCCTACCAGGGCATGACACAGCTCCACTGGCAGGGACCGTTGGCGTCGTCGCGGTTCACCCCGGATCGTGCCGGAGTCGGCGGGCCCCACCGCCGTCGGCCCACTGTAGCTCAGCCGTCCGGGCCCGCGCCGGGCAGCGGGGCTACGCCAGCGTCTTGAGACGCCCGCCGATGCCTTCGGCGCGCTCGGTGAAGCGGGTGAAGTCCTCGTCGCCGCGGCGGTCGGCGGCGGCGACGTCCTCGAGGAGCTCGCTGTAGTCGGCCGCGGCCGCGCGGAAGCGCTTGCGGGCGGTCTTGGTCTGCTTGGGTGCGCCGTCGAGATCGACGATCTGCTGGGCCACGGCCGCCATCGCGGCGCTGAGCACCGTCCGGCCGTCCGTCGCCCGCTCGCGGCGCTCCCGGCGGGCGGCGGCGAGGCGGCCGGCGCGGCGGGCCCCGAAGTACAACACCGCCGACCCGGCCAGCACCGACCCGACGGCGGCCGCCGCCACGAGGTAGCGCGGCAGCGACGGGCTGATGGTCCGCGCGTCGGCCGGCACCACGTCGGCCTTGGCGAGCTTGTCGTAGTTGACCGCGATCACCTTGACCGCGTCGAGGGGCCGGTCGGCGAACGGGCCGATGCCCTCGCCGATGACCGACTCGGCCACGAACGCGTCGCCGAAGTGCTCGTCGCCGCTGCCGGGCAGCTGCGAGCAGCCGTACCGGTCGTAGCCGTCGGTCTTGCGGCTGATCACGAGCACGAGCGTGCCGTCGGCGGCGTGCTCCACCGCGTGGCACGCGTCGCGCAGGTCCGCGCCCGGGCGCAGCAGGATGACGACGAGGCGCCGGTTGCCGATGACCCGCTCGGCCGCGGCGACGTCGAGGCCGGTGCCCGGGTCCGCGTAGACCGACTGGGTCCGCACCTGCCGGGCGATCGGCCCGTCGAGGGCGCCGCCGCTCCACGCGGCCCAGCCCGCGAGCGCGAGACAGGCGAGCACGGCCAGCCCGAACGGGGTGGCGATCCAGCGCCGCACGGCCGCCCTCACGCGAGCGGCCCGCGCAGGTAGTCGGCCGGGCGGTAGCCGCGTACGCCCACCGCGCGGCCGACCCGGTCCAGGTCCCGCTCGGCGTCGTCGAGCAGGCCGCGGATCTGCGCGTCGGGCAGCCCGTTGCCGATGGCCGCGCGGGCGGCGCCGAGCCGCGTGATGGCGCGGGTCAGGTCCGGGTCCGTCGCGGCGCCGGTGAGGCCGGAGACCTCGACGGCGAGCGAGCTCAGCGCGGCCAGCCGGGCGGACAGGCCGGGGGCGGTGGCGCGGCCGCGGGCCGGGCCGGCGCTCGCCGCCGACAGCAGCAGGAAGCCCACGACGCAGGCCGCGAAGAGCCACGGCAGCACCGGCAGCGCCACGCGGAGGGGGTCGGCGGGGCGGTACGGCAGCGGCCGGTCGAACAGGCCCGAGTAGCGCACGTCGGCGACCCAGCCCAGGTAGGCCCCGAGGACGTTCTCGGCCGGGTAGGCGTAGGTGCTGAGCCGCTCGTCGAAGCGGGCGTAGAACCCGGACGCGGCGACGTCGGCGAAGTCGGCCTCGTGCGGGCCGTGGTACTCGATCCAGTCGCCCACCATGAGCACCAGCGGCTTGTCCGGGAACGCTTTCGCCAGGGCCGGGCCGTAGTCGGGGGCGGGCGTGTCGCGGGGCTGGGCGGGCAGCGCGACGACGAGCGCGTCGGCGGTGCCGAACGCCTCGGTGAGCCGCTTCGGCGAGACCGCGGGCAGGCCGACGGCGGGGTCGGTGTACTGCCCGCCGGCGCGCAGGGCATCCGTGACCGTGCCCAGCTCGGCGGCGGTCGGCTCGCGCCACAGCCCGTCGGCGGGCGGGGCCGCGACCTCGGTCTTGTTCAGCCCGTTGATGAGCCCGATGAGCTGGGCGGTGACGTCGTTGCGGGCGAACTGGGCCCGCCACTCGGTGAGCAGGCTGCTGCTGGACTGGTACAGCCCGCCGGTGACCTCGGTCCCCATGACCCGGATGGTGGCGTTGTCGACCTCGCGCACCTGCTTCTGCTGGTCCTTGCTGAGCCCGGGCGGCGCGACGATGATGCGCACCTCCTTGGCCCCCATCGCGGCGCGCACGGCCTGCTCGTCCCAGGTGGCGATCGACCCCGGCAGCCGGACCACGGGGTCGGCGTCGACCCGGGCCCGCATGTCCTCGACGGAGGGCAGGGTGGCGTCGGAGAGCTCGCCGGCCGAGCCCTCGGTGATCGTGGCGGTGGGCGGCGACTGGCCGTAGGTGACGTCGGCGCTCTGCCGCTGCGCGACGAGGAACGCGGTGACGCTGAGCGCGGCGATGCCCAGCAGGGTCCAGCGCACGACGCCCGAGTGCCGGCGGACGCGGTCCCGGATCGCCTCAAGCACGGCCGGTGTCCTGCCAGAGCCGATCGGCGGCGCGGGCGCACCGGGCGGCCTCCCGGGCGGCACCGGCCCCGCCCTGCCCGGCGGCGATGGACTCGGCCCGGCCCAGCAGCTCCTCGGCCGCGGCGACCCGCTCGCGGGCGGCGTCCCGGCTCACCCCGGCGACGGCGATCGCGGCCCGGGCGTCGGCCCAGGCGGCCGCGCGCTGCCGGGCGGTGGTGCGCACCCGCGGGACGTAGGCGGCGGCGAACCCGGCGACCACGAGCACGATCGCCCCGATCAGCCAGCCCACACCCGCTCCCGTCAGCCGTTTCCGGCCTCCATGATCCAGGAGGGGGTCAAGGGCCGCAAACCGTGGGGTTCTCCCGCAGGGCGGCCCGCGCGTTGCCCCGGACGTTCTCGTCCTCGTCGTCGCGGGCCGCCGCGGTCAGCGCCGCCGCCACGTGCGCGTCGGCCGTGTAGGAGCCGAGCGCCATGGCCGCGTACTGCCGCACCAGCTCGTCCTCGTCGCGCAGCGCCACCACGAGCGCCCGGCCGGCGGCGCCGCGGTCGGCGGGCGGCCAGAGCCGCAGCACATTCATCGCCTCGATGCGCGCCAGGTCGTAGGCGGACCCGTCGGCGGCCAGCTCGACGAGGAACGGGTACAGGCGCGGATCCCCAAGATGATCCTCCAGGTAGATGTTCTCGGGGGCGGTCCGGAACTCGTCGAGCAGCCGTGCCACATCGTCCATGGCGGGGATCATCCCAGGCCGTCACAGCCAGCGGTTGCGGCGCAGGTACCAGTACAGCAGCGAGCCCAGCGAGCATGATCGCGCAGCTGGCCACGAAGCCGCCGATCTTGCCGAAGCCCGGGTAGGGGACGTTCTGGCCGTAGAAGCCGGTCACGGCGGTCGGCACGGCGATGATCGCGGCCCAGGCGGCCAGCCGCTTGGTGATCTCGTTGAGCTCGGCCGCCTGCTCGTTGAGCTGGGTGTCGGCGATCCGGTCGACCCGCTCGCGGGCGGCGTCGACGGACTCCACCGTGCGCAGGGCGTGGTCGTAGACGTCCTGGTAGTACGGCGTCAGGACCTCGTCGCGCAGGTGGCTGTCGGCGCGGGAGAGCCGGCTCACCACCTCCTGCACCGGGGCCACGACGCGGCGTAGCGCGGCCAGGCTGGCGCCGAGCTCGTAGGCGCGGCGGCGCACGTCCACGTCGGTCTGGGCCTGGAACAGGTGCGTCTGCAGCTCGTCGACGGCGTCGTCGAGCTGCTCCACGGCGTGGTAGTGCCCGTCGACGACGACGTCGATCAGGCCGTACACCAGCGCGCTGACCTGGTTTCCGGCGTCCACGAGATCGGCGTTGAGATCCCAGCGCGCGATGAGCGTGTCGATGTCGAAGTCGTCCTTGCGCACCGTGACCAGCGCCCGCGGCGTGATGAACACCGCGATCTCGCCGGCGGTGAGCGTGACCGCGGTGTCGTCGACGCTCACGGCGTACATGTTGGCGAACAGATGACTGCGGTAGCGGTCCACCTTCGCGCGCTGGTGCGAGGTGATGGCGTCCTCGACGGCGAGGGGGTGCAGGCCGAACTCGTCGACAACGATCTGCAGGTCCCGCTGGTCCGGGTCGTACAGGTCCAGCCACACCACGGCCCGCTCGTCGGCGGCCAGGCGGTCGGAGAGCTGCTCGGCCGGGAAGCCCTCGTCGAGCAGCTCGCCGTCGCGGTACAGCCTGGTGCGCGTCGGGCACCGCGGCGGTACGGCCAGGCTCACGCTCGGCGCCGACGGTCCGGGCGTCTGCGGGTCGCCGGGCGCCTCGACGGGCTCGGCCATGAGCTCGTCGAGGGCCGAGAGCTCGTACTGCTGATCGGTGGTGGTGTCACGGGCCATGCAGTTCAGTTTCCCCAGCTCCGGCGCCGCGATGCCGCGCTCGCCGATTTTTTGTCGTACCCCCCGGGCACAATGTCGGTGACTTCGCAGAGTGGGGGCAAGATGATCGGCAAGCTGGAGATGGTCGTGCTCGACGCGGCCGACATCACCGGGCTGTCCGCGTTCTACCAGGCGCTGGCGGGCTGGTCCGAGGTCAGCGTCGAGGACGACTGGATCACGCTGGGCACGCCCGACGGCTGGCAGGTCGCCTTCCAACTGGCCCCCGACCACCGCGCGCCGCAGTGGCCCGGCCAGTCGCAACCCCAGCAGGCCCACCTCGACCTGCGCGTGCCCGACCTCGAGGCCGGCTCGACCCGCGCGGTGTCGCTGGGCGCGACGCTCCAGCAGCGCAACGAGGGCTGGCACACCCTGGCCGACCCGGCCGGGCACCCCTTCGACCTGTGCCTGTCCGCGGACGTGACCGGCGTGGCCCTGATGGGCGTGATGCTGGACTGCCCCGACGCCAACCGGCTGGCCCGCTTCTACTCCGCCGTGCTCGGCAAGCCGCTGACCTACGAGGCGGACGGGGTCGCGATGATCGGCGAGGACGGCGCCCAGCCGATCCTGTTCCAGCAGGTCGCCGGCTACAGCGCGCCGCGGTGGCCGGACCCGGCCCACCCGCAGCAGGTCCACCTCGACATCGAGGTGGACGACCTCGACACCGGGGAGGCGGCGGTGCTGGCGCTGGGCGCGGTGCGGCAGCCGGGCGAGGGTCGGTTCTTCCGGGTCTTCACCGATCCGGCGGGCAAGCCCTTCTGCCTGACCGTGCAGCCCTCCTGACGAGCCCGGCTCGGGCGGCCGCGTGATCGTTCGCGGTCACCGGGGCCATCGGGGCACCGTCGGCGACGGCGCCGGGCCGGCAGGGATCAGCGGGCCGCGCGCAGGTGCGGTGCGGCAGCCGAGCGCTGGCTGCTATCGGGGCACTGTGGTCTCGTCGGCGGCGGGGGCCGGACCGGCGGGAATCAGCGGGCCGCGCCGGCCCAGCGCCCAGACCAGCAGGGCGAACGCGCTCAGGACCAGGCCGGCGGTCGTGATCGCCGTCCAGCCGCCCGCCGACCACAACACGGCCGCCGCGGCCGAGCCCAGCGCGCCGCCGGCGAAGATGCCCGTGACATACGCGGTGTTCAGGCGGCTGCGGGCCTGGTGAGAGACGGCGAAGACGCGGGACTGGTTCAGGATGGCCTGGGTCTGCATGGCGACGTCCAGGATGACGATCGCCAGGATCACCAGGACGACCGAGTGCCGGGCGAAGGCGGCGACGGCGAACGACACGAGGATCGCGGCCCACGCGGCGCCGGTTGCCGGGAGGGACCAGCCGCGGTCGTGCAGGCGGCCGGCGCGCTGGGCGGCCACGGCGCCGGCCAGGCCGGCCAGGCCGAAGAGGCCGATGATCGGCGCCGGGTAGCCGAACGGCGGCCCGCTGAGCAGGAACGTCAGGGCGGTCCAGAACAGGGTGAAGGCGGCGAAGCCCGTCGCCGCCAGGACCAGCGTCCAGCGGACCGCCCGCTCGCGCAGGGCGATCGTGGCGATCGAGGCGATCAGGGCCGGGTAACGCAGGCGGTCCTTCGGCGGCAGCGCCGGGATGGCCCGCCCCAGGACCGCGGCCAGGACGACCATCACCAGCGCGGCGGCGGCGTAGACGGCCCGCCAGCCCGCCACGCCCGCGAGGAGCCCGCTGATGGTGCGCGAGGCCAGGATGCCGGTCAGGATGCCCGACGCGACGGTGCCGACCACCCGGCCGCGCTGCTCCTCGGGGGCCAGGTCGCCGGCGAGGGGGGCCAGGATCTGGCCGGCCACCGTGGTCACGCCCAGCGCGGTGATGGCCGGGAGCAGCGAGCCGATCGACGGGGCGATCGCGCACAGGCCGAGGGCGGCGGCCGAGCACAGGAGCATGATCGGGATCAGACGGCGGCGGTTCAGTACGTCGCCGAGCGGGACGATCAGCAGGATGCCCGCGGCGTAGCCGAGCTGGGTCGCGGTGATGAGCCAGCCGGCGGCGGCCTTGGAGGCGTGCAGGTCGTCGGCGATGAGGTCGAGCAGGGGCTGCGCCCAGTACAGGTTGCCGACCGCGGCACCGCCGGCGACGGCGAACAGGAAGATGAGCGAGCGGGGCGGCGGGGCGGTCACCGTCCCATTCAAGCGGCCGTCGCGCGGCGCGCCATCGCCCGAACCGGTCGCGACACCACGGCGGCCTCGCGCAGGTTGCCTGGCTCGCGCTCGGCGGTCGCCTTCATGTCCGTCTCAGCGGCGCAGGCGGGACGGGAACGGGGACGGGTCGCACAGCGCCGCGCGGGTGCCCGTCGCCTCCAGGATTCTCGCGGGCAGGCCGGTCGGGTCCAGGACGCGGAAGCCGCAGCCGTGTTCGGCGGCCAGGTCGCGGGCGTCGAGCAGGGCGCGCAGGATGGCCGGGTCGATCAGGGTGGCCCGGTCGATGTCGACCTCGACGGCGTTGATGCCGCTCGTGATGGCGGCGCGCAGGACGGCGGCCAGCCGGGGGCGGTTCAGGCGCTCGAGGCGACCGCCGGCCACGACGAGGACGGTGCGCGACTCCGGGCGGTTCCGCGTGGTGATCCAGCCGGCTCGGTCGTCGCCCGTGGCCATCGTCGCTCCCGTCTCGTCGTGCGCTCGTGCAGGACACCGGCGTCGTCGGCGTCGTGGGCACCGGCGCGCCGGCCGGCGGCGGACGCCCGGCGCGGGCCACGCCGGCGGGGCCCGGGCATGACTACGCGGACGCATGCCGCGCCGGCGAGGGCCGCGGCGCCCACTGCGAGTGTGCCCAGCGTGACGGTGGGCAAAGGGTGGTCACTACCGCGAAAAGCGAACGATCACCGTGTGGTTAGCTCAAAAGCGAAGGTGCGTTATCCGGACAGGAACGTCACTGAGCGGGTAACGTGCCGGAAACTGGAGGTGGTTCGTGAAGTCGACCGCAGGTCAGTCTGGTCTGGTGGAGATCCGCACCCGGGACCGGGACGTGATCGCGGATGCGCTGAACCGCATTGTCACGCACCGCGCCCGGATCACGTTCACGGATCCGGCCGAGGTTGACCTGTCGATGCGCTCGCGCGAGGACGGCGAGCTCGGAGGGCTGCGGGTGCGGCTCGGCGGCGTGGGGTATTCGGCGGCGTCGGAGCCGGTCGGGTACCTCCTGGCGGGCATCGTCGAAAGTGGTGAAATCACGGTCCGTGTCCGGGGACGGGATATCCAGCTGGGCCCCGAGGACGGCATGCTGTTCCCGGTGAGCCATCCGTTCGTCGGCGAGTACGGACGGTCGGCGATGGGCGCGGTGAGCCTCCCGCTGCCGTATGCGGCGGATCTGGCCGAGGCCGAGACCGGGCTGCCCGCGGCCGACCTGCGATTCGAGGGGGCGTTACCGGTGTCGGAGGCGATGCGGCGATATTGGGCCGGCACCGCCGCCTACCTGTCCCGCCAGCTCACCACGCCCGGCCTGGATCTCCCGCCGCTGCTCGCCGAGCACCTGCGGCGCCTCGGCGCGGTCACGATGCTCAGCGTGTTCCCGAACACGACGATGACCGCCGCGCGCACCCCCGCCGACGGCCGCGTGGCCCCGGCCGTGGTCCGCCGCGCGAAGGCGTTCATGGAGGAGAACCCGGAGCGCCCGCTCACCGTCGCCGAGGTCGCCGCCGCGGCCGGGGTCGGCGCGCGGGGGCTGCAGGTCGCGTTCCGGCGGCACCTCGGGATCACGCCGATGGAGTATCTGCGCCGCGTCCGCCTCGAGCGCGTCCACCGCGAGCTGCGGGCGGCCGGGCCCGGCGACGGCGTCACGGTGCGCGAGACCGCACGGCGCTGGGGCTTCGCCAACCCGGGCCGCTTCGCCGCTGAGTACCGGGCCGTCTACGGCCAGCCGCCCAGCCGGACCCTGCGGGTATAGCCGTGGTGACGCTGTTCGAGACGACGGATGCCGAGGCCGCGCACCAGATGCTCGTGTCGATCTACGGCGCGATGCGCTTCAGCTGCACCGGCGAGCGGCGCCGGGCGCGGGTGGCCCGGCACGTGGTGGGGCCGATCGAGCTGCACCACAACACGTTCACGATGCACTTCCAGGTCGACGCCGACCCGTTCCGCCGGGTGACGATGGGACGCGTGCTCGGGGGCTCCTTCTCCTACCGCTGCGGCGCCGAGCAGTGCGACAACGAGCCCGGCGACATCTTCATGCTCGCCCACCCGGACACGCCCTACCAGTCGATCAACATCGACGTGGACCTGGAGTTCGCGGTCATCGACCCGGCGCTGCTGGCCCAGGTCGCCGACACCGACCGGGGCCGCGGCGCGGAGCCGTTCCGGTTCACCGGCTACCACCCGATCTCGGCCCAGACTGCGCGGCTGTGGGGCACCACCTTCGACTTCGTGCGCGACAACGTCGCCGACACCCCCGCCGCGCTGGAGCCGCTGCTGGCCGGCAACGCCGCCCGGCTGCTGCTCGCGACCGCGCTGGCCACCTTCCCGAGCAACGTCAGCCACGAGCCGACGATCGAGGACCGCCGCGACGCCCACCCGGTCACGCTGCGCCGCGCCGTCGCGTTCATCGACGCCAACGCGCACCGCGACATCAGCCCGGCCGACGTGGCCACGGCCGCGCACGTCACGATCCGCACGCTGCAGCTCGCGTTCCGCCGCCACCTGGACACCACGCCGGGCGCCTACCTGCGGCGGGTCCGCCTCGAGCACGCCCACCGCGACCTACTCGACGCGGACCCGGCCACGACGACCGTCGGGGCGGTCGCGGCCCGCTGGGGGTTCGCCAGCCACAGCCGGTTCACCGCCCATTACCACGAGGTCTACGGCCAGCTGCCGTCGGACACGCTGCGCCATCGGTAGCCGCGGCCACCGCGTCTAGCGGGCGATGGCTTCGAGGGCCTGGCGTTGCGCCCCGCCGAGGCGGTCCGGCCGGATCGCGACGGTGTAGGTCTCCGGCTCGATGGCCCGCAGGACGAGCGGGTCCGCGATGGCAGGGTGCAGCCGGATCGCGTCCAGGGCGGCGGCGACCCGGTCCCGAGTCCAGCCGAGGGCATCGGCCAGTGCACCCGGGGCGAGCGGCCGGCCGGCGTGCACGAGCGCGGCGAGCACGGTCAGCGCGTCGTCCACGGCGGGCTCGGCGAGGGTGCTGTCGCTCATCTGCCGGCTGAGCCGGCCGAAGAAGTGGCCCATCCGGTCCAGCCGGGCCCCGGCGGTCGATCCGGCGCCGAAGATCTCGATGCCCCGCTGCGCGGCCACCGCGATCTCGCCGTGTGCGCCGGTGTCGGCCCGCCACGCCCGCATCCAGACGTCGTCGTCGATGAGGTACCGCTGCCGGCGCCCACCGGCGTCCATTCGGCGCGTCACGAGCTCCATGGCTTCGAGGTAGCCGATGGATTTGGACACGGACGCCGGGCTGACCCGCAACCGGCGCACCAGCTCGGCCGCCGTGAGGCCACCGGCGTCGGTGGTGAGCAGGCAGACGAACACCCGCGCGGTCATTCTGGGCAGGCCGGCGGCGGCCAGCAGGGTCGCGAACTCGTCCACGAAGCCCCGCACCGCCTCGGTCGGCTGCCCGTCGGCCGCCGCCTCGGTCGGCCGGGGCCCGCGCCGGCGCGCACGGTGGCCGGCGGCCCGCTGGGCCTGGTCGGGCCGGTAGGCGCCCGGCGCGCCGTTGCGTGCGACCTCGCGGCTGATCGTGGAGGTCGGCCGGCCGAGCCGGCGGCCGATCTCCGCGTAGCCGAGCCCGTCGGCCAGCCAGGCCGCGATCCGCCCGCGGTCCTCATGGGTCAGCCTGGCTCCCGGCATCGACGCCTCCTCCCCCTTGCGTTCACGCACACTACATTGCAACGACACCGCCGAGGCAATTGCATTCACGCACACTGCTGTTGCAATTATTGGCCTTTAGCTCGCCATTTGCTATCCATTCCATTGACGGTTCCTGAAATGCAACGTAGCTTTCCCGCATGCTGAATGGACCGATGCCGATCGACGTGCCGCGTATCCGAACCCGAGTCGGTGAGCTCCTGGCGGAGTACGGCATCCCGAGCGCCGCGGTCGGTGTGCTCCACGGCGGGCAGACCGCCGAGTTCGCGGTCGGGGTCAAGCACGTGGAGACCGGGGAGGCCGCGACGACCGACACCGTCTACCAATGCGGCTCCATGACCAAGACGTGGACCGCGCTGGCCTTCATGCAACTCGTCGACGAGGGAAAGGTGGACCTGGACGAGCCGGTGCGGACCTACCTGCCCGGCTTCCGGGTGGCCGATCCCGAGACGAGCGCCAAGGTCACCGCACGGCACCTGCTGTACCACACCGGCGGCACCGAAGAGCTCTACGGCGACCCCGGCGAGGACGACGACGTCTACGAGCGCATGGTCGAGAACATCGCGGACGCGCCCCAGGTCTTCCCGCTGGGCCGGACCCACGGGTACAGCGCGGCCCTGGGATACGCGATCCTCGCGCGAATCCTGGAGGTGCTCGACGGCAAGGGCTGGGACGACGTCATGCGCGATCGCCTCTTCGATCCCATGGGCCTGACCAGCACGGCCAGCCGGCACGAGCAGGTCGACGCGGCCCGGGCCGCGACCGGGCACCTGCTCCGCACCCTGGAGGAGGGCCCGATCGTCACACCGATCGACTACCTGCCGCGCGCCTTCGGCCCCGGCGGCAACATCACCTCGACGATCCGGGAAGTGCTCGCCCTGGCGCACGTCCTGCTCCACGACGGCACGGCACCGAACGGGCGGCGCGTCGCCTCGGCCGAGAGTATCCGCGAGATGATGCGCTCGCGGGTGCCGGTGCCGGACCCGTACATGTTCGGGCCGGCCTGGGCGCTCGGCCTCATCGTGTGCGACTGGCAGGGCGAGACCGTCTACGCCACCGACGGCAGCACGATCGGCCAGAACGCCCGGCTGCGGGTCCTGCCCGGCTCGAACACCGCCATCGCGATGCTGACGAACGGCGCACCCCGGGAAAGCCTGTACCGCAAGGTGTTCAACGAGATCCTGACCGGCCTCGGCACGGTCACCGTCCCGGACCTGCCCGCGCCGGACCCGGCGCCGCACCTCGACCTGTCCAGGTACGCGGGCGTCTACGAGCGACCCGGCACCCGGTTCGAGGTGTCCGCCGAGGACGGAAGGCTGACCCTGACCCTGGCCCTCAATCCCATGCACGCGGACTTCCTGCGCAAGCCTCACCACCTCCGATACGAGCTGCTCCCGGTGAGCGAGACGCATTTCCTCATGGCACCGGCGGACCCGTCGGAGGAGACCCAGACGGTCGCGATCTACGACTTCACCGACGGCCCCGCCCGGTACCTGCACACCAACTGCCGCGTGCACCCACGATCCTGGTAGAGCGTCGGCTACTGGTAGATCGCCAGGCTCCAGGTGCACTCGTCCGGGGTGACGACCATGAGCGTGCGCGCACCGGCGCTGCCGCCCTGCTCGAAGACGCCGCTCTCGCCGGTGCCGGACTTCGACACGATGTCACGGCCGCCGAGCTTGTCGTCGGCGATCTCGAAGCGCTGCGGCGCCGGGCAGGTGTACGCCCACGCGAGCTGCCACGGGGTCTTCAGCGCCGGGGTGTCGAGGTTGTCGTTGCCGTGGCCGTCCTGCTTCCAGATCGGCTGCCGCGCGTTCGCCCCGCCGGCGCCCTGCGTCACGAAGTCGAGCTGGAACTTGCAGCGGCCCTCGCTGACGACGTCGATCGGGTAGTGGTTCCTGCCCTCCGGCCCGGTGCCCCAGATGTGGATGAGCCCCTGGCCGGTGGGCGTGGTCCCCTCGACCGGGTTGCGGTCGCTCTGGTCGTGCCCGTCGAGGTAGCCGTTGTCGCCGTTCGTGCCGACCTCGATGCGGAAGACGACGTTGTTGAACACGTCCGCGGGCGCCTTCTGGCAGTCCCAGTACTTGAACCGGACCCCGTTGCCGGCGTTGCCGGGCTGGTAGTCGGGCGAGTTGTCGCCGTACTCGAAGTTGCCGTACGGATTCGGCTCGCTCACCGTGACCGTCTTGAGCACCTGCTCGCCCAGGCCGGCCGCGGACGCGGCCCCCGGCCCGGCCGCCGCCGTGGTGGGCGGCGGCCCGGCCGGGACCGTGGTCGGGGGCGGCGGCGCGCCCTGGGGCTCGGACGAGCCGGAGGAGCCGCACGCACCCGCGAGCAGCACAGCGACCAGGACCGTGGCAAAACCAGCAGCACGCACGGTCAAGATAGCTGCAGCCCGGCAAGCAGAACGCCTCGGCGGAACGGACGGAGTCAGTAGCCGATCGCCGCCGCGGCGACGTTGCGCATGTTCGCCGCCACCGCCGCCGTCAGGTACTGGTTGGACAGTGTGCGCGGCGACTCGCGCAACAGGATGCCGTAGAGGGTCGCGGCGTCCAGGTAGATCGCGGTGTCGTTGGGGTGCTTGCCGTCGGCGACGATGAGGTACGACGTGCCGTTGGCCGCGATGATCGTCTCGAACTCGTCGCTGATCGGGGCGACCAGGTTCGGGGTGCCCAGCGACGCCGACAGGGCCGCGTAGTTCGTGTCGATCGCCGCCGTCTCCGCCGCCCGGGTCGCGAACGGGGCCGGGTCGACCAGCGCCCAGTTCTTGAACAGCACGATCCGCCCGCCCGGCTTGAGCGAGCGCGCGAACGTGGGCGCGTAGGTGTTGAGCAGCGTGTTCGTCGCCTGGGCGGGGTTCGTCGCGACCAGCGTGGAGTACTCCTGCAGCACGATGTAGTCGTATTGCTTCGCCCCGCTCAGGGCGGTCGCGACCTCGCCGCCGTCCCAGGTCTGCTGGAGGGTGTTGCCGAAGTGGATGACCTCGGTGACGTTCACCGTGCGCCCGGCCGCCGACGCCAGGTGCTTGACCAGGGCGGGGGTGTCCTCGCCCGAGGCCCCGGTCGCGGTGCCGAGCAGGCTGTTGCCCACGAACAGCACGTCCGGCGCGGCCGCGGCCGTGGCCGTCGACGTCGCGGTGAAGTGGATCGTGTACGCGGAGCCGAGGGCCGCGCCCGACGACGACAGCGCCTGCACGGTCAGGGTGTACGTGTCCGGCGTGGACAGCAGCGGGCAGTCGACGTAGTCGTTGCACAGGAAGTAGGGCGCCTGCGACTCGGTACGGGTGTAGCTGCTGCCCTTGGCACCGGTCATGGTGAACGTGACGCTGCCCGGGCTCACCCCGGCGGCGATGTCGGCGCGCAGGCTGAGGTTGCGGTTGGCCAGGCGGGTCAGGTCCACGACCGCGTTGTCGACCAGCGGGCTCAGGCCGAGGATCGGCTTGCGGGACACGTCGTTGACCAGGGACAGGCCGTTGATCGCGCGTGTGGTGGCGGGGTTGCCGGTCGCGGTACCGAAGACCTGGAACTCCCAGAACGAGTAGCCGTAGGCCGCCAGCGCCCGCGTGGTCAGGTTGATGCGCACGTACCGCGCGGTGCCGGTGGCCGCGATGCTCTGCTTGCCGCCGGGGCCCGTCGTGGTCGAGTAGGCCTGGGTGTACGCGCTGCCGTCGGACGAGAACTGGATCGCGAACGCCTTCGCGTACGCGTTCTCCCACGTGATGTCGATGCGGCTGACGGACGCGGCCGCGCCGAGGTCGACCTGGAACCACTGGCTGGCGGCGAACGCGCTGGACCAGCGGGTGCCGGTGTTGCCGTCGACGGCGGCGGTGGCCGGGGTGCCGGCGCTCTCCTGCGAGGAGGCGGTGACGGGCTTGTTCTGCGAGAGCACGACCTCCGCGGCGTGGGCCGGCGGGACAAGCACCCAGGCGAGGGCGGCGACGAGCACGAGTACGAGGGCGCCCCAGAGCAGGCGCAGGCGAGACGTCATGGCGGTGACTCCCGGATCGATCTTGCGAGAGAGCGCTCTCTCGTCGGTATCGTCACTCTCGCACGTCTGTCAACCCCGCTCGATGCAGAACTCGTTGCCCTCCGGATCGCGCATCGTCACCCAGCCGCGGCCCTCGGGCCCGCGGTGGTCCTCGTGCACGGTGGCGCCGAGCGCCAGCGCCCGCTCGACCTCCTCGTCACGGGTGCGCTCGGCCGGCACCCAGTCGAGGTGGACGCGGTTCTTCCCGGCGCGCGGCTCGGCGACGCGGACGAACAGCAGGCCCGGGACCGGCGGCGGGGCCTCGACGAGCACCTCGTCGTCGCCGGGCGCGTCGATCGCCGAGACGGGCCAGCCGGTCAGGCGGCTCCAGAAGGTCGCGAGAGTGTACGGATCCGAACAGTCGACGGTGACATGGCGCAGTCGCATCACCGGACCCTATGTGGTGCGCAGCTCCGACAGGTCGGTGCTGCGGCGCAGGAAGATCAGGCCGGCGCCGGTCGTGGCCAGGACCGCCAGCAGCGCCACCCCGCCGTCCCGCGCGAGCTCCCGCCACGGTACGTCCACCGCCCGCACGACCTCCGGATCGCGCTCGACGCGCGGAGAGGTAGGCGACGGCCCGCCCGGTGTCCGGCCACAGGAGCGCGACCATCACCTTCGTCGAGTGGTGTCCGTCAAGCGGCCTTCCGCTTCGCCGCGTCGTAGGCCAGGTGCAGGAAGTCCGACCCGGCGACGGCGGCGGCCACGCTCATCCCGAACCGGGTCAGCCGCGGCGCGAACACGAGCCCCGCCGCCAGTCCCCCGGCCACCCAGACCCCGGTGCAGAACGGGCACGTCAGCAGCTCGCCGACGGCGTGCCGGGCACCGTGCCCGCGCGGGCTCTCGTTGAGCTCCGCCTCCCCCGCGGGCTCCTCGAACGCGGTGAACGGCGCCCGGATCGGGCTGGTGATCGCGTCCTTGGTGATGAGCCGCGAGAGCTTGTGCGTGGCCACGGCGAGCAGGGCGATGTCCCCGGCCGCGGGCCGCTCGGGCAGCTCCCGCCCGGTGAGCCGGGCCGCGCCGGCCACGGCACCGGCGGCCGCCGCGAAGACCCCGAGCACCGCGGCGTACCCCCGCAGCGGCCGCTCATCGGGTGCCTTGCGCGCGTACTCACGACCGGCCCGGGAATCGACATCCGCCATACCCGTCCCGCTACCCGCCCGGCGCGTGCGGAAACGCTCTTTCCCGGACCGTCAGCGCCCGGCCAGGTAGTCCTCGACGAGCCCGCGCGGCGCGCACGAGAGCCAACCGTCCACAAGCGACTCCTCGACGTGCGGCAGCTGTACCGCCGGCAACGCGACCAGCACCGCGGAGTACCCGTCGAAATGCGGAATCGTGAAGAACCCCGGCCGGCCCTCGGCGAGCACGGCCTCCTTCTCCCCGAGATCGCCGACACTGATCGCGACGATCGGCCCGGCCGGCGGCTCCTCGCGGCCGAACCGCTTGATGTCGGCCTTGCTGAACGGCCGCTCCCACGCGAACACCTTGCCGCCGACGCCCCAGCTGCGGTTGCCGTACCGCACACCCTCAACCACCTCGGGCAGGCGCATCGCCAGCGCCGCCACCTCGTCCAGGGTCACCATGTCCCCAACGTAACCCACCCGTCAGCGAGCCCTCCGCAGAACCGCGACGGCCCACCCGGCGGCGAGCACGAGCGCGACCGCGGCGAGAGCAGCGGCGATCGGCACCGTGTACGGCTCGCCCCGCCAGAACCACACCAGCCACACTGCGATGAACCACGCGAGGCCGAGCCCTCCGAAGTACGCCACGAACCGAGCCCTCGGCAGCGCGCCGAGCGTGCCCCACATCCGTTGCGTCGTCGGCCGGCGCAGCAACCCGACCGACACCACGGCGTGCCCGTGCAGCCCGGCGCCGACGCTCGCCAACGCCAGGTACGACAAACCCTCTACAACCCGCATCGCTGCTCCAGTCCGCCGCGGTGTGCCGATCGATGACGGTAACCGGGTGATGCGAATGCGGGTCAATCCCGTCCCGGCAGCCCGTCCAGGCCGGCCTCGGTCAGGATCTTCCGGCGGCGGCGCGACGAGAGCAGGTCGACGTACACGGTGCCGTCGAGGTGATCGCACTCGTGTTGCAGGCAGCGCGCCAGGTAGCCGCTGCCCGTCACCGTCACCGGTCGGCCCTCCAGGTCCACGCCGGTCACCGTCGCCACCGCCGCGCGCCGCAGTTCCGTGTGCGGGCCCGGCACCGACAGGCAGCCCTCGGTGTCCCTCGTCGTGGCCTCCCGCCGCGAGAACGGCGACAGCACGGGATTCACGACGTGCCCGGCCTGGCGGGTGCCGCCGGCGTCCGGGCAGTCGTAGACGAAGACGCGCAGCGGCACGCCGATCTGGTTCGCCGCCAGGCCCACCCCGTCGGCGGCCTTCATCGAGGCGACCATGTCGGCCACGAGCCGGGCCAGGTCGCGGTCGAAGTCGGTCACCGGCGCGCACGGGGCGTGCAGCACCGGCTCGCCGTAGAGCGCGATCGCCCTCGCCTTGCCCTTTGCCATCGCCCCAAGTTACAGCAGGTCGAACGTGCGCCGGAGCTCGCGCTTGAGGACCTTGTGGCTCGGGCCCAGTGGCAGGGTCTCCACGAAGCGGATCTCGCGCGGGTACTTGTGCCGCCCCAGCCGTTCCCGCGCCCAGTCCACCAGCTCCGGGGCCGTGACCGGCACCGCCGGATCCCGCACGACGACCGCGCAGATCTCCTCGCCGTGCACCTCGTGCGGCACGCCGATCACGGCCACCTGCATGACCGCCGGGTGCCGGGCCAGGACCTCCTCGACCTCGCGCGGGTACACGTTGAACCCGCCCCGGATCACGAGGTCCTTCTTGCGGTCCACGATGGTCACGAAGCCGGACTCGTCCTTCGTGCCGAGATCGCCCGTGCGGAACCACCCGTCCACGATCGCGGCGGCGGTGTCGGCGGGGCGGTTCAGGTAGCCGGCGAAGATGTTGTGGCCGCGGACCACGATCTCGCCGAGCGAGCCGGTCGGCAGCAGCTCGACGCGCTCCTCGATCTCGGGGCGGGCGATCTCCACCTCCACGCCCCAGATCGCGTGGCCCACGGTGCCGGCGCGGGTGCCGAAGTGCGGCTGGTTCGTCGTCGCGGTCGGGGAGGTCTCCGACAGGCCGTACCCCTCGAAGATGCCCGTCGAGAAGGTCTCGCCGAACTTCTCGAGCACGGCGACCGGCAGCGGCGCCCCGCCGGAGACGCACAGGCGCAACTGCGGCAGATCCGGGCGGCCCTCGGCCGCGGCGAGCAGCGCGACGTACATGGTCGGCACCCCGTGGAAGACGGTCACGTTCTCGCGCACCATGAGCTCCAGCGCCGCCTCGCCGGTGAAGCGGGCCAGCATCACGAGGGTGGCGCCGAGGCGGAAGGTGCCGTTCATGCCCACGGTCTGGCCGAAGGTGTGGAACAGCGGCAGGCAGCCGAGCACCACGTCGGACGGGCGGGCGTCGTTGGCGTCGAACACGTTGACCATCGCGTTCATGACCAGGTTGAGGTGGGTGAGCACCGCGCCCTTGGGCTCGCCGGTGGTGCCGCTGGTGTAGAGCACGACGGCCGGGTCCTCGGGCGCCCGCGAGACGTAGGACCGCAGCGGCGCGGCGCCGAGCAGGTCCGCGGGCGCGACGAGGGGGACGCCGGCCGCCGCGGCCGCATCCGAGCCCATCGCGGCCAGGCCCGGGTGGCACACGAGCAGGCGGGCGCCGCTGTCCTTCAGCGTGTACGCGGCCTCCTGCGCCGTCAGCAGCAGGTGCACGGGGACGACGACCGCGCCCAGGGCGAGCGCCCCGAAGTACACCCGGGGGAAGTCCACCACGTTCGGGATCTGCAACGCGACCCGGTCGCCCGGGCCCACGCCGAGATCGCGCAGCGCGGCGGCGCAGGACAGCGCCTCCCGCCAGAGGGTTTCGTACGTGACCCGCTGCTCCCCGTCCACGACGGCGATGTGCTGCGGATACTTGCGGGCCGACTCGGCCAGCACGGCGGCGAGGGACAGGGTCGCGCTCATGCGCTCCAAACTAACGCTGGAAGTTTTTCGCCGCCAGCTTCAATTTGCACGGGTACTGCATTAATCTCCGTCGGCATGGAGCGGTTCCGGACCACGGATGGGATCAGCATCGCGTACCGCCGCTGGGGCTCCCCCGGCGAGCGCCCGCCCGTCGTGCTGCACCACGGGTTCATCGTCGACGCGGCGACGAACTTCGAGGCCCCGGGCGTGGTCGCGGCCCTGGTCGCCGCGGGCCGCCACGTGATCGCCCCGGACGCGCGCGGCCACGGCGCCTCGGGCAAGCCGCACGGCACCGCCGCGTACGGCGAGGAGCGCATGGCCCGCGACCTCGCCCAGCTCCTGACCCACCTCGGCGTCGGGGAGGCCGATCTGCTCGGCTACTCGATGGGCGCCGTCGTCGCGGCCATCCTCGCGGCGCGGGACCGCCGCGTGCGCCGCCTGGTCCTGTCGGGCGTGGGCGCGGCCCTCGCCGAGCTCGGCGGCCTCGACACCCGCGCGATGCCGCCGTCGGAGGTGGCCGCCGTCCTGCTCACGGAGTCGCGCACGGCGGTGGAGGCCTCGCCCGCGGCCGGCTTCCGCGCTCTCGCCGACGCGGTGGGCGCGGACCGGGTGGCCCTCGCGGCGCAGGTCAACGCCGCGAACCGGACCCCGATCGCGCTGGGGCGGATCACCGCCCCGACGCTGGTCCTCGCCGGCGCCGAGGACCCGCTCGCGACCCGCCCGCAGGACCTGGCCGCCGCGATCCCGGGCGCGCGCTGGCGCGTGGTGAGCGGCGACCACCTGACGGCCCTGCGCTCCCCCGCCTACATCCCGGCGCTGCTGGACTTCCTCGCCACCTGAAGGCCGGGCGGTCCACTGTGGACCGTCGGGGTGCCGTCGGCCGCGACGGAGACGTCGAGGTGCGCCCCCGCGACGCGCAGGCCCCGCACGCGGAAGGCGCCGGCCGGGGACGGGGCCAGGGGACTGATCGTGACCCGGCCCGCCGGGACGTCCGGGTCGAGGCCGAGCAGCGCCGTCAGCAGCGCCGGGCCCGCGGCCGCCGACCAGGCCTGCGGGCGGCAGGACGCCGGGTACGCGGTGGCGGCGTCGTCCCCGCCGTACAACTCCGGCAGCCGGAACCCGAAGCGCTCCCCGGCCGCCAGCAGCGCCCGCACCAGCGCCGCGGCCTGCGTGTGGTGGCCGTCGCGGGCCAGGCCCAGCAGGGTGATCGCGGTGTCGTGCGGCCAGACGGAGCCGAGATGATAGGACAGGATGTTGTACCCCGCCGAGGCCGGCGACACCGTGCGGAGCCCGAACGGCGAGGCGAGGGCCGCGACGTGGCCGGCGACCGCGCGGCTCTCGTCGGCGTTGAGCAGCCCGGTGCCGAGCAGGTGGCCCATGTTCGACGCGATGCTGTCGACCTGTTCGCCGGAGCCGTCCAGGGCGATCGCCGGATAGCCGCCGGGGCACCAGAACGCCTTGCGGAAGCGCTCGGCGAGGTCCGCGGCCCACGCGCGCCAGGTCTCGGCGCCGGGGCGGGCGAACGCGTCGAGCAGGGCGGCACCGTCGAGGGCGGCCCGGAAGGCGTACGCCTGGACCTCACTCAGCGCCAGGGGCCCCTCGGCGATGCGGCCGTCCGCGTGCTGGACGCCGTCGCCCGAGTCCTTCCAGCCGTGGTTCACCAGGCCCTTGCCGTTCGCCCGGTACGCGATGAAGCCGTCGTGCCCGCCCAGCCAGGCCAGGGCGCGCTCGACGTTCGGCAGCAGCGCTTCGACCTCGGCGGGCGGCAGGCCCCAGCGCCACGCGTCGGCGAGGGTGCTGATCCACAGCGCGGTCGCGTCGACGGTGCCGTAGTAGACGGGCGGGAGATGGTACGACGCGTCGGCCGGCCGGACCTCGTGCAGGATCTTGCCCGGCTCCTCGTCGGTGTCCGGGTCGTGCCGCGTGCCCTGGCGGCGCGCGAGGGCGCGCAGGGTGCCGGCCGCGACCTCGGTGCCCAGCGGCAGCGCGAGGCGCGCGGCCCACAGCGAGTCGCGGCCGAAGAGCGTCAGGTACCAGGGGCTGCCCGCGGTGTAGTACACGTCGGGCCCGTCGGCGCGGCGCAGCGCCTGGAGGTCCTCGATCCCGGTGCGCACGAGCGCGTCGAGCCGCCGGTCGTCGGCCGCGACCGCGAGCGGGGGCGGGTCGCCGGCCGCGGCCGACGGCTCCACATCGCCGCGCGTGAACGTCAGGCGCGCGGTCCACGACCGCCCGGGCGGCAGGGTCACGTCCCAGCGCAGCCCCGGGCCGGACGGGGCCGGCTCGGCGGCGACCGTCACGGTCATGCCGTCCGGCGCGGAGGCCGACTCCGCGAAGTCCACAGTGGACAAATCCGACGTCAGGCCGTCCTTGACCACGCCCATGGTGGCGAAGTCGGTGGCCGCCGACACCTCGACGGTCGCGCGCAGCGTCGCGTGGGACGCGTTCGCGAGCACCAGGGTCTCGGTGCCGCCGCGCGGCCCGGCCTCGCGGCGGCGGGTCAGCGTGACGGTCGGGTCGGCGCCGTCGTCGCCGAGCTCACGCACCACGGCGACGAACTCGGCCGCGGCCGCGCCGATCCGCCGGGCGCCGATGGGCACGGGGTCGTGCCCGGCCACGGTGACGGCGAGCCGGGCGAGGACGCGGCGGTCCTCGACGAACAGGCCGTCGGGGTCGGCGCGCAGGTCGCCGGACGGGCCGGAGAGCCAGGTCGCGGGCGCGGCCACGCAGGTGACGTGCTCGTGCAGGTAGGGCTGGCGCATATCGGTACCTCTTGACAAGCCGACGAGCGAGTGGAAATGTCCCGGCATCCGGTGTTGAACGTTCAAACGCTCCTCGATTGCCGTTTTGAACGTTCAACACGACGCACCATACGACATCCGGGAGCGATTGTGCAGCCCACTGTTGAGGACGTGGCGAAGGCCGCCGGGGTTTCCCGGCAGACCGTGTCCAACGTGCTCAACGCGCCCGAGCGGGTCCGGCCGGAGACCCGCGAGCGGGTGGAGGCCGCCATCGACCAGCTCGGGTACCGCCCGAACCGCCTCGCCCAGGGCCTGCGCGCCTCGTCGTCGCGGATGATCGGGTACCGCCTGGAGCCCGTGCACCCGCACGCCCTCGGCAGCATCCACGACCGCTTCCTGCACGCCCTCGCCGACGCCGGCCGCGCCGAGGACCACCACCTGCTGCTCTACACCGCCGACGACGCCGAGGGCGAGGTCGCCGGGGCCGTCGCCCTGCACAAGGCCGGCGCGATCGACGCCCTTGTCCTCTACGGCCTGCACGTGGGCGACCCGCGCCCGGCGGCGCTGCGCGCGGGCCGGGTGCCGTTCGCGGCGTTCGGCCGCACCGGCGACGACGGGGGCCACCCGTGGGTCGACGTCGACAACGCCGCCGGCACCGCGGCCGCGACCCGCCACCTCGCCGAGGCCGGGCACCGGCGGATCGCCTTCGCCGGGTGGCCGCCCGACGGCGGCGTCGGCGACCGGCGCGCCGAGGGCTGGCGGGACACCTGCGCCGAGCTCGGCCTGCCGCCCGGGCCGGACCTGCGCGGCGAGGACTCCCTCGCGGTCGGCGCCGCGCTCGCGGCCCGGCTCCTCGACGACCCCGACCCGCCCACCGCGGTCGTCACGGCCACCGACACCCTCGCCGCCGGAGTGCTGCGCACCGTGCACGGCCGCGGCGCCCGGCTCGCCGTCGTCGGCTTCGACGACACCCCCACCGCCTCCGCCCTCGACCTGTCCAGCGTCCGGCAGCCGATCGAGGCGGCCGGCCACGCGATGATCGCCGCCCTGCTCAAGCCCCCGGCGGCGGGAGACCCGACACCCGCCCGCCTGCTGCCCCCCGAGCTGATCGTCCGGGGGTCCAGCACCTCGCCCTGACACCCCCAAGGAGCAACCGATGAGAATCATGAGACCCGCCCTCGCCTTAGTGCTCGCCGGCGTGCTGTCGGCCACCGCCGCGTGCGGCGACGACGGCAGCGGCAAACAGGGCGACACCACCGGCGCGAAGCTCACCATGTTCGCGTTCTCGTCCTCGCCGGCCGAGGACGCCGTGCTGCGCAAGGCCATCGACGACTACAACAAGCAGGGCCGCAACACCGTCGACCTGAAGGTGCTGCCCGAGTACGACACCGCGCTCACGACCGCCCTGGCCGGCGGACAGCCGCCGGACGTGTTCTACCTCAACGACAACAAGCTGCCGGACCTCGGCAAGAGCGGCGCCCTGGAGCCCACCGGCGACCAGGTCGACAACCCCGGCGACTTCTACGACACGCTGAAGCAGTCGTTCACCTACCAGGGGACGTACTACTGCGCGCCCAAGGACTTCTCGACGCTGCAGCTGGTCTACAACACCGCCGACTTCGAGGCCGCGGGGCTCAAGCCGCCCACGACGTGGGAGGAGCTCGCCACGACCGCGAAGGCGCTCACCAAGCCCGGGCACCCGGGCCTGGTCCTCGCGCCCGAGTTCTACCGGTGGGGCGCGTTCTTCGCCCAGGCCGGGGCGTGGCCGACCGACGACGGCATCACGAAGATGACGATGGACACCCAGCCGATGCGCCAGGCGCTGCAGTACCTCACCGACAACCACAAGGCCGGCTCGTTCGGCACCCCGGCGGCGGTCGGCGCCGGCTGGGGCGGCGAGGCCTTCGGCAAGGGCCTGACCTCGATGACCATCGAGGGCAACTGGATCGTCGGGGCGATGAAGAACGACTTCCCGAGCGTCAAGTACGGCGTCGCCGAGCTCCCCGCGGGTCCCAAGGGCAAGGGCACCATGTCGTTCTCGGTCTGCTACGGCGTGGCCAAGGCGTCCAAGAGCAAGGCCGCCGCGGTCGACCTCGTGAAGTTCCTGACCTCGCCCGACGAGCAGCTCACCATCACCAAGGAGTTCCCGGTGATGCCGTCGCGCAAGTCCCTGGCCGACAAGTGGCTGACGGACAAGCCCGAGCTCAAGGCGTTCGTCGCCGGCGGCGACTACGCGAAGAAGTCGGTGTTCGTGCCCGGCTTCAGCACCGTCATCGACACCTTCAACGACGGCATTCAGGGCCTGGCGAAGGGCAACAAGTCCGTCGACGACGTGGTCTCCAGCACCCAGAAGGCCGGCGGATCGGTGCTGGGCTAATGAGTGTGGAACCCGCCGCCCCGGTCGCGCGCGAGCGCGGCCGGGGCGGGCTCCGCGGGCGGCAGGGGCTGGCCGGCTGGCTGTTCGTGTCGCCCGCGCTCCTCCTGCTCGGCGTGTTCATGGTCGCGCCGATCCTGCTGGCCCTGTGGGTGAGCTTCCGCGACTGGAGCGGCCTGGCCCCGCTGTCCGCCTCGGCCCCGGCCGGGACCGACAACTACCAGGACCTGCTCACCCACACGGGCGTCGTGCGCGGCGACTTCGCCAAGAGCCTGCGCAACAACGTGTACTACGTGCTCGGCGTCGTGCCCGCGCAGACGCTCCTGGCGCTGGTGCTGGCCGTCATCGTCAACGCCAAGCTGCTCAAGGGCCGCACCTTCTTCCGGGCCGCGTTCTACTTCCCGTCGGTCACCAGCTCGATCGCGGTCGCGTTCATCTTCGTGTTCCTGTTCAGCCCCAACGGCGTGGTCAACACGGTGCTGTCCGCGCTGCTGCCAGGCAAGATCGGGCTGGTCTGGCTCGACGACTCCGACGGGCTCATCCACCTGCTGCTGCGCGCCGTCGGCGTCGGCTCGCCGCCCGGCCCGCTGCGGCACGAGTTCCTCGACCTGTCGTGGTGGGACTGGTTGTCCGGCCCGAGCGTGGCGCTGAGCTCCATCATGATCCTGGCGACGTGGACGACGACCGGTACCTTCATGCTCATGTTCCTGGCCGGGCTGCAGAACGTCCCGGTCGAGGTCGAGGAGGCCGCCGAGGTCGACGGCGCCTCCCGGTTCCAGCTGTTCTGGCGCGTGACGCTGCCGATGCTCAAGCCCACGCTCTTCCTCGTGGTCACGCTGGGGCTGATCGGCACGTGGCAGGTGTTCGACCAGGTGTACGCCATGACCTCCGGCGGCCCCCAGAAGACCACCCTGACGCCGGCGTACCTCGTCTACCGCGAGGGCTTCCAGAACTCCGCGATGGGCCGGGCGGCCGCGATCGCCTTCATCGTGTTCGTCATCATCCTCGTCTTCACCGGCCTGCAGCGGCTGGTCCTGCGCCGGGAGCGCTGATGATCCGCCGAGCCCTGCTGACCCTGTTCGCGGTCATCTTCATCTACCCGTTCGTGCTGTCGCTGGCGACCTCGTTCAAGTCCCGCCCCGAGGTCGCGGCCCACCCCGTCACCCCCTGGCCGGCCAGCCCGGACCTGCGGGCCTGGACCGACGTGCTCGTGCACAGCGACTTTCCCCTGTGGACGTTCAACTCGCTGCTCGTCACGGTCGTGGCCACACTCCTGCGCGTGTTCCTGGACTCGCTGGCCGGCTACGCGCTCGCCCGGCTGGAGTGGCGCGGGCGCGGGATCGTCTTCGCCGGCGTCGTGGCGGTCCTCGCGGTGCCGCCGATCGTGCTCACCGTGCCCCGGTTCCTGGTGCTCAAGGAGCTGACGCTGCTCAACTCGTACACCGGGCTGATCCTGCCCCTGGCCGTGGACGCCATGGGCATCTTCCTCATGCGCCAGTTCTTCGTCGAGCTGCCGCGCGAGCTGGAGGAGGCGGCCCGCATCGACGGTGCCTCGATCTTCGGCGCCTACTGGCACATCGTGCTGCCGCTGGCCCGCCCGGCGCTGCTGACCCTGACGATCCTGTCGTTCCAGGGCGTGTGGAACGAGTTCCTGCTGCCGCTGATCGTGGTGCGGGCGAGCCCGTCGCTGTGGACGCTGCCGTTCGGCCTGTCGACGCTGGGCCGCGGCGGGGCGGGCGGGCAGAGCTTCGACTACCCGGTGATGATGGCCGGCTCGATCCTGACCATCGTCCCGGTCGCCGTCGTGTTCATCGTGTTCCAGCGCTTCTTCGTGCGGGGCGTGGCCGCCTCGGGCGTCAAGGGCTGACGGCCGGCCGGCGGCGCGCCCTCGACGCGCGCCGCCGGTCAGCCGTAGTACCGCACCAGACGTTCGCCATGCCCCGATCCTCGCAGGTCGCCGACGCGGTGGCGCGGTCAGGGCTTCGGCAGCCCCACCAGCAGCGCGCCCTCGGCCACGACGGTCTCGGGCTGCTCGAGCACGACCGGCCGGATGCCGGTCTCGCGCAGCAGGAGGGTGGCCACGAGCGGCACCCGCGTCGACCCTCCGACGAGGAAGATGCCGGCGGCCCCGGCGGCCGTGACGCCGGCCGCGCGCAGCACGGCGGTCGTGGCGCGCACGGTCCGCTCGATCAGCGGCCGGGCCGCGCCCTCGAACTCCTCGCGGGTGACGTGCGTGTCGACGCCGATGCTGGGCAGCGTCAGGCTCGCCATGGGCTGCCGCGACAGCGTCTCCTTGGCCGCGCGGGCGTCGTCCCACAGCAGCAGGGCGAGGCGCCGGTCGGCGCTCGAGCGCGGGTCGAGCAGCCGCCGCCAGGCCTCGCCGTCGTGACCGGCCCCGGCGAGGCCGACGACGACCGCGTCGAGGTCCAGCCCCCCGACGTCGCCGAGCCCGTCCGCGGCGAGCACCTCCAGCCCCTCAGAGCCCTCAGAGCCCCGGCGGACCACGCTCGCGTCGAACGTCCCGGCGCCCAGGTCGTAGACCACGAGGTCGCGGCCCGGCTCCAGCTCGTGACCGAGGACGGTCACGAAGTAGGTGGCCGCGGCGACCGGCTCCGGCACCAGGTGCACCGGACCGAGCCCGGCCCGCGCCGCGGCGTCGAGCAGCACCGACCGGCGGATCGCGCCCCAGGCCGCGGGATGGGTCAGCACCGTGGCGCCGATCCCGTCGTCGCCGCAGACCCGCCGCGCCTCGTCCAGCACCCGGCGCAGCGTCGCGGCGATCAGGTCGGCGACCGGGTGTTCCCGGTCCCCGAGCAGCACGTTGCCGTCGTCGATGCGCCGCTTCGGGCTCGGCTCGTGCCGGCCCGGGTCGAGCCGTCCGGCGTTGACCGCGTCGCGGCCGGTGAGCAGCCCGCCGTCGGTGCCCTGGACGGCGGAGGAGAGCAGGGGCGAGGAGTCGAACAGCAGCGGCTGCACCCGCCCGTCCGGACGGCGCAGCAGCGCGACGGTGTTCGACGTCCCGTAGTCCACGGCGAGGGTCGGCCGGGCCGCGGAAGCCGCCACGGGCTCCGGCGGACCGGCGGCCTCGGAAGGGTCGGCGGGCTCGGAAGGGTCGGCGGGCTCGGACGGGTCGGCGGGCTCGGACGGGCGGCGCCGGCGCATCACGAGCCAGACCGCGGCTCCGGCCACGCACGCCGCGACGAGCGCCACCGCCACGGCCGTCGTCGCGCCCCCGGCCGGCGAACCCCCGGCCGGCGCATCGCCGGACCGGGCCGGCCCGACCGGCTGAGATACGGTGATCACCGGTGTCGGGCTCGCGGCCGCGCTCGTCACCGGGGCGGCGCCCGGCGTCACGACCAGCACGGGCGCCGGCCGTTCCAGCACGCCGGCCGACTCCATCCGGTCCGGGTCCGCCGAGAAGTTGATGATCCCGCCGTCGGCGGCGTTCTGCGTCACGGCGAGCACGAACCGGCCGCCGCCGGCCGGCACGGTGCCCAGGCGCACCTTGAACCGCATCGGCCCGGTCGTGGCCGGCCCCTTGAAGAAGAAGGCGTTGAGCGCGGGATCGCGGTTGAAGTTCCAGTACGCCGACGGCGAGTCCACGTAGTTGACGGTGTCGACGGTCGCGAGGTCCCGGGGCACCTTCACGGTCACCCTGGTCGTGCCGCTGCTGTTGCCCGCGTCGTCCACGTCGATGGTGAGCACGACGTCGCGCTGGCCGCCCGCGAGCCGGTCGGGTCCGATCTGGGGGCTGCCGAGCGCGGCGCCGGGCACCGCGAGCACGGCCAGCACGCCGAGCCCCGCGGCGAGCACGAACCGGACGGCCGCCAAGCGCATGGGAGCACTGTAGTGATCGCCGCCCGGGCCGATCACCCGCCGATCCGGTGGATCGGCGTGGCGTTCAGTGGAGCACCCGGCGGATCGCGGTGCGGGCCAGGAGCATCAGCAGCACCACGTACACGACGGTCATCGCGGCCGATGTCCACGCGAAGGGGTCGGCGAAGCCGATGTCGCGCAGCCAGTAGCGGTCGTCGTCCGGGGAGAGGTCCGGGCCCGGGCCGCCGCCCCGCGCGAACGGCAGCAGGGCCGGCCCGCCGTAGCTCGCGATCAGCCCAAACGGCCACAGGACCACCGACAGCACCGCCGTGCGCAGGGTGCTGCCCGTCGTCAGGCCCAGCAGCGCGGCGACCGCGAGGGTGAGGACCGCGCGCATCACCATGAACCCGGGATGGTTGAGGTGCAGCAGCTCCAGCAGCTCGTAGGTGTCGTTGGCCAGCAGGGTGTACCGCGCCGACTGCAGCCGGAACACGAGGCCGATGATGAGCGTGCCGAGTGCCCCGGCGGACACCGCGACCGCGAACTTCGTCAGGGCCCAGCGCCCGCGCGAAACCGACTGGGTCAGGGCGAACGCCACGGTGTCGTCCGCCCGCTCCGGCGCGAACAGGGGGACGCCCAGCAGCAGGCCGAGCAGCGTGGGCACGAACGCGGCGACGAGCTGCATCGCGAGGACGGCGTCGAGGGCGTCGCCGTGCGGGTAGCAGTGGTTGGGGTTGACGCAGTCCGGCCGGCCGTCCGTGTTCAGCTGGGCCTGCACCGTGGCCGCGGCGAGGACCAGGACCACAGTGGACAGTGCGACGACGCCGGCGCCGATCAGCACGTACGGGCGCGAGGTCCGCCAGGCCAGCCACGTCACGCCGACGCTCGCAGGCAGCCGAGCACCAGGTCCTCCAGGGTGGGTGTGTGCCAGCACCGCGATGGCCTCGGCCCGGGCGACGGGGTCGAGGGCGGCCAGCGGCTCGTCGAGCAGCAGCAGGTCCGGGCGCCGGCCGAGCGCCATGGCGAGCCCGAGCCGGGCCCGAAGCCCCGGGGCCAGGCGGCCGACGCGCGCGGAGACCGGAATGCCGGCCGCGACCGACTCGGCGAACGGCGCGTCCCACGACGGGTTGAGCCGCGCCCCGAGGCGCAGGGTTTCGGCGACGGTCAGCTGCCGGTACAGCGGCGCGTCCTGCGCGAGAAACCCGATCCGGGCGCCGGCGCGGGCGGTGATGGTGCCGCGGTCCGGGTGCAGCAGGCCGGCCGCCGCGCGCAGCAGGGTCGTCTTACCGGCGCCGTTGCGGCCGACCAGGGCGGTCACCGAGCCGGCGGGGACGGCGAACGAGCAGTCCGCCAGCGCGGGCCGGCCGCCGAAGGCGTGGGTGACCGCGTCGGCGATCAGGGCGGGCTCAGACGGTGACACCGGCGTCGTCCAGCAGCGCGTGCATCTCGGCCCGGTCCAGCCCGGCGGCGCTCGCGCGGGCGACCCAGTCGGCGAGCTCGCGCCGCAGGTCGTCCACGTCCAGGGGCGGGGGCTGGTCGCGCACGTACGTCCCCGACCCCTGCCGCGCCTCGACGACCCCGGCCTGCTCGAGCTCCCGGTAGGCCTTGAGCACCGTGTTGGGGTTGATGCCCAGGCCTTCGGAGACCTCGCGGGCCGTGGGCAGCCGGTCGCCGGGGGCGAGCCGGCCCAGCCGCACGGCCTGGCGGACCTGCTGCACGAGCTGGACGTAGACGGCCGTGCCGGAGCGCCGGTCGACGCGGAAGAGCGTCAAAACCACCATTGCACTAGTGAACTAGTGGACTTGGAGGGGTGTCAAGCCTTCCGGCGCAGCGCGTCGGCGAGCAGCTCCACCAGGTGCTGGCCCGGCCGGTCGGCAAGGTCGGCGGCCTGGGTGCGGCAGGAGAACCCGTCGGCGAGGAAGACGTCGTCGGGCCCGGCCTGCTCGAGCGCGGGCAGGAGCTGCTGCTCGGCGACGGCGACGGACACCTCGTAGTGGCCGCGCTCGACGCCGAAGTTGCCGGCCAGGCCGCAGCAGCCGCCGAGCCGCCGCACCGTCGCGCCGGTCTGCTTGAGCAGCTTGGCGTCGGCCTCCCAGCCCATGACCGCGTGGTGGTGGCAGTGCGGCTGGGCCACGACCGTGACCCCCTCCAGCGACGGCGGGGTCCAGCCCGGCGTGCGGGCCAGCAGCTCGGCGACGGTGACCGTGGCGGCGCTGACCTTGCGGGCGGCGTCGGTGTCGAGCAGTTCGACCAGGTCGCTGCGCAGCACGCCGGTGCAGGAGGGCTCGAGGCCGACGATCGGCACGCCGCGCTCGACGGCGTCGGTGAGCTTCTCCACCGTCGAGCCGAGGATGCGCTTGGCCGCGTCCAGCTGGCCGGTGGTGATCCAGGTCAGGCCGCAGCAGGCGGACTCGCTGGTCAGCTCGGGCGCGTAGCCGGCCGCGGTGAGCACCTCGACGGCGGCCTGGGCGATGCCGGGGGCGAAGTGGTCGGTGAAGCTGTCCACGAACAGCAGGACGGGTGTTCCCGGGGCGACCGCGCGGCCCCGGAACCAGCGGCGGAACGTCTTGGGGGCGAACTTCGGGATCGAGCGGCGGGAGTCGACGCCCGCGGCGAAGAGCGCGAGGTTGCGCAGGCCGGGCGCCGAGGTCATCGCGTTGGCCAGGCGGGGCAGCCGGGACGCCAGCCGCGACCACATCGGCAGCCGGCCCAGCGAGTAGTGCGAGCGCGGGCGGACCCGGCCCTTGTAGCCCTGGTGCAGGACCTCGGCCTTGTAGGCGGCCATGTCGATACCGGTCGGGCAGTCCGACGCGCAGCCCTTGCAGGACAGGCACAGGTCGAGGGCGTCGTGCAGGGCGGGCGCGCGCCAGTCGGGGGCGAGGTCGCCGTCGAGCATCTCCTGCAGCACCCGGGCCCGGCCGCGGGTCGAGTCCTTCTCGTTGCGGGTGGCCAGGAACGACGGGCACATGACGCCGCCGAGCACGGTGGTGTCGGCGCGGCACTTGCCCACGCCGGTGCAGCGGTGCACGGCCTGGTTGAAGTCGCCGTGATCGGCGTGGTAGCCGAACGCGAGCGGCTGCTTGACCGGGCGGCCCGAGGCCACCCGCACGTCGGCGTCGACCGGGTCGGGGTCGACGAGCACGCCCGGGTTGAGCAGGTTGCCGGGGTCGAAGGCCTGCTTGACGGCGCGGAAGAGGTCCATCGCCTCGGCGGAGTACATGCGCGGCAGCAGCTCGCTGCGGGCCCGGCCGTCGCCGTGCTCGCCGGACAGCGAGCCGCCGTAGCTGACCACGAGGTCGGCCGCGTCCTCGAGGAACGCGCGGAACTTCGCGGTGCCGCCCGGCCGGTCGAGCGGGTAGTCGAGCCGGACGTGGACGCAGCCGTCGCCGAGGTGGCCGTACGGCATCGCGCTGAGCCCGTGCCGCTCGACGAGCGCGTCGAAGTCGCGCAGGTAGTCGCCGATGCGGGCGGGCGGGACGGCCGCGTCCTCCCAGCCGGCGTGCGCGGGCAGCCCGGACGGCGCCCGCCCGGCCAGGCCGGCACCGTCCTCGCGGATGCGCCAGAGCGGGGCGGCCTTCGCGGTGTCCTCGACCACGAGCGTGTCGACGGCCCCGGCCTGCGCGGCGAGGCGCCCGGCCCGCTCGCGGCACTCGTCGAGGTCGTCGCCGGCGATCTCGACGAACAGCCACGCGGTGCCGCCCGGCAGCGGCGGCACGGCGTCGGGGCCGCGGCGGCTGCGCACGACCTCGACGATGCGCGAGTCGATGCCCTCGCAGGCGGTCGGGTCGAAGCCGAGGATCGTGGGCACCACGTCGCCGGCGGTGCCGAAGTCGGGATACCCGAGCACGACCAGCAGGCGGTGCTTCGGGTCGACCACCAGCCGTACCGTCGCCTCGGTCACCACCGCCAGGGTGCCCTCGCTGCCGACGAGCAGGCCGGTCAGGTCGAGGCCGCGCTCGGGCAGCAGGTGCTCGACGGCGTAGCCCGAGACCTGCCGGGGGAACGTCGCGAACTCGGTGCGGGCGACGGCGAGGTGGCCGCCCACGACGGCCTGGAGGGTGTCCGCGATCGCCTTGGCCCCCTCCAGGGTGGGCCGCCCGCGCTCGTCGCGCCCGGTGGAGAACCGCTCGCCGTCGATCGTGAGCGCGTCCAGCCCGACGACGTTGTCCGAGGTCCGGCCGTACCCGAGGGTGCGCGACCCGCACGAGTTGTTCCCGATCATCCCGCCGATCGTGCACCGCGTGTGCGTCGAGGGATCCGGGCCGAAGCGCAGGGCGTGCGGCCGGGCCGCGGCCTGCAGGGTGGCGTGCACCGCACCCGCCTGCACCCGGGCGGTGCGGGTGCCCGGGTCCACCTCCAGGACCTTGTCCATGTGGCGGCTGAAGTCGAGCACGACGCCGCGGCCGATCGCGTTGCCGGCCACGGAGGTGCCCGCGCCGCGAGCGGTGATCGGCACGCCGAGCGCCCGGCACACGTCGAGCGTCGCCGCGACGTCCTCGTCGCCGCGGGGCCGCACGACCGCGCGCGGGACGACCCGGTACAGCGAGGCGTCGCTGGCGTACGCGGAGCGGTGGGCGTCGTCGGTGAGCACATCCACCACACCCGCCCGGGCGAGACGGTCGATCAGTTCGTCGCTCATGTCCCTCTTGCCGCTCGTACACCTGCTCGGACTCGGTCCCCGACATGGTAGACGGCGGCCCGGTCGATCAAGGGCTCGTGTACCGGTAGACCGAGAACACGTAATCCGGGCACACGACCTGACAGGCCGTGCAGCCGGTGCACCCATCGTGCAGGACAGGGAAACGGTACCCCAGCTCGTTGACTTCGGCCGACATGGCGAGCACCTGCGGGGGGCAGGCGGCCACGCACAGCTCGCAGCCCTTGCACTTGTCGGCGGCGATGACGAGCGTGCCGCGAGTGGTCCGGCTCACGCTTGGCTCCCTTCGACCACGCTGGTGACGTCGTCCCAGCCCTCTTCTGACATGTCTGACGTGCCGGCCGCGCCGAACACACCGCGGCGGCGCAGGGCGGCGATCGCGTTGGCGGCGGTGAGCCGGATATGGGCCAGGGCCGCCTCCCCCGCCGCGGCCGGGCGGCCGCTGCGCAGCGCCACGAACTCGGCGTGCAGGGCGGCCCGCTCGTCGGCGAGGGCGTCGTCGATGGCGAAGCGGGCCGCGACCGGCACGAGCCCGGAGAACGAGCGCAGCAGCGCCCGCAGGTGGTTGCCGGCGCCGGCGACGTTGACGACGCGGCGGAACTCGCGGGCGAGGGCCTCGAACGTGTCCGGGTCGTCGCAGCCGGCCAGGGCCTCGTCGAGCTTCGCGAGCTCCTCCAGCACGCCCGGGTCACCCCGGCGAGCCACCCTCCGGTTGGTCAGGGCGCTCAGCATGCCGTACAGCTCGAAGGCCTCCCGGACCGTCGAGTCGTCGAACTCGGCGACGAACGCGCGCTTGTAGTGGGCGCGCTCGACGAGCCCGTCGCGCTCGAGCTGGATGAGCCCCTCCCGGACCGGCACGCGGCTCACGCCCAGCTCCTCGGCGATGGCGTCGAGGTCGAGCCGCTGGCCGCTGGTGAGCTCGCCGGCGAAGAGGCGGCCGAGCACGTAGGCGGCGACGGCCTCGCTGGTGTTGGCCCGTTCGAGTTTCACGGCTTGATGATTTCACCGAGCGGATAGGTCTGCTCCATCGTGTCCTGCTGATACGTGGGCCCCTCGGCGGTGGGCACGAACCAGCCGGTCGGGCACATGGTGAGGATCTCCACGAGCGAGAAGCCGCCGCCGGCCAGCTGGGTCTCGAAGGCTCGCTTGATCATGCGCTTCGTCTGCAGTACCGCTCCGGCCGTGGAGACCGCACCCCGGGCCACGTAGCCGACGCCGCGCAGCCCCGCGACGAGATCCGCGACCGGGATCGGGTAGCCGTGGGTCTCCGGGTCGCGGCCGTCGATGCTGGTCTTCGTGCGCTGGCCGAGCACCGTGGTGGCGGTCTGCTGGCCGCCCGTGTCGCCGAACACGCCGTTGTTGAGCATGACGCAGGTGATGTTCTCGCCGCGGGCGGCCGCGTGCAGGACCTCCTGCAGGCCCTCGTTGGCCATGTCGCCGTCGCCCTGCAGCGTGAACACCGCGACGCCGGGGCGCACGCGCTTGATGCCGGTGGCGCAGGCGGGAGCGCGGCCGTGCAGGCACTGCAGCACGTCGACGTCCATGATCCGCACGAAGCTGCCGTAGCAGCCGTGGCCGACGACGCCGATGGTCTTCTGCACGATGTCGAGCTCCTGCAGCACCTCGAGCAGGATGCGCAGGGCGACGGGCTCGCCGCAGCCGGGGCACAGCGAGTGCTCGCCGAGGATGAGGCTGGGCTTGAAGTCGGCGACCTGCTTGGCGCCGCGGCTGGGCGGCTGGGTGGTGTCGATGGTCACAGTGCCTCCAGGATGCGGCGCTTGAGCACGGGAGCGTCGAGCAGCGGGCCGTACGACAGCCCCGACTCGGCGATGCTCACGCCCCCGATGAACCGCACGGCCCGGCGGTCGTGGGCGTGGATGCGCACGTCGTCGACCATCTGCCCGCCGTTGAGCTCGAACACGAGGACGTTCTTCGCGGTCCGGGTCGCCGCGGCGAGCGCGTCGCCGGGGAAGGGCCACAGCGTGATCGGGCGGAACCACCCGATGTCGTACCCCTCCGAGCGCAGCTCCCCCACGACGTGCTCGACGAACTTGGCGGCCGAGCCGAACGCGACCACGACGGTCTCGGCGCCGTCGCAGTCCGCCTGCTCATGGCGCGCCTCGAGCTCGTTGATGCGGTCGAACTTCTCGGCGATGGCCCGCCAGTGCCCGTCGGGGCCGAGCCCGGGCGCGGTCGCCTTGCCCATCGCCCACGTCCACACCTGCCGGCTCTGCCCGGTGCCGCCGCCGGTGCCGTCCAGCGCCCAGTCCTTGGGGGGCAGCTCGCCGAAGTCCCGGCGCCCGACCTCGACGCCGACGCGCGTCTGGGCGATGAGGGGGTCTCCGTACAGTACGACCGGCGCCCGATGCTTGTCGGCCAGGTGGAACAGCAGCTGGGTGTGCTCGACGGCCTCGGGGATGTCCTTGGGGGCCAGGGTGATCGTACGATAGTCGCCCCAGCCGCCGCCCCGGGTGGCCTGGAAGTAATCCTGCTGGTTGCGCGCCATGTTGAACACGACGAACGGGGTCTCGTTGAGCGCGGCCTCGGCGATCGCCTCCTGCATGAGCGCGATGCCCTGCCCGCAGGAGCCGGTGGCGGCCCGGGCCCCGGCCGCGGCGGCGCCGAGGGTCATGTTGACGCCCTCGATCTCGCTCTCGGCGTTGAGGCACACGCCCCCGGCCGCGGGCAGGCGCCGGGACATCTGCTCCAGCAGTCCGGTGAAGGGCGACATGGGGTAGCCGGCGAAGAACCGGCACCCGGCGGCGATGGCGGCCTCGGCGATGGCCGCGGAGCCCTCCAGCAGTTCGAGCGTCATACGGCAGCCCCCTCCAGGGCTTGGGCGCCCGCTTCGAGCGCGCGGGCGTTGGCGGCGGCATGCTGTCGGCGGTACGGGGGCAACAGCTCCTCCATCGCCGAGACGAGCGCCCCGGCGCCGACCATGCCGGTCAGGGCGTTGTACGCGCCCAGCAGCACGAACCCGGACGCGCTCGGCGCCTCGACGCTCTTGGCGACGGCCCCGGCGTCGACCGCGAACACCCGCAGGTCGTCGCGGAACGCCTCCGGGTCGACCAGCGGGGTGTTCGCCAGGACCAGGGCGCCGGCGCGCAGCCGCTCCTCGACGCCCTCGCTGTGACGATGGTGGGCGAAGATCGCCGACCAGGCCGACGGCAGGATGGGCAGCGCCTTGAGCGGGGCGTCGCCGATGACCACGCCGGCCTTCGACGGGCCGCCGCGCATCTCGCCGCCGTAGTCGGCGGCCAGCATCGCGTACCGGCCCTCGTGGGTGGCGGCGAGGGCCAGGGTCTTGGCCAGCAGCTGGATGCCCTGGCCGCCGGTGCCGGTGACGAGCACCTCACGCTCCACGCGCGCCTCCTTCACTGTCTCCCCGGACCTCTTCGCGGTTCTACGGGCGTCTTTACGGTGCTCCGAGCCTCTTTGCGGCGCTCTGAGCCTTTTTTCGGTTCGCAGGGCCTTGACGCGGTTCGCCGGGCCTTGACCCCGTCCTCCGAGCCCCGACCCGGCTCGCCGGGCCTTCACCCGGTCCTCCGAGCCCTGACCCCGTCCTCCGAGCCCCGACCCGGCTCGCCGGGCCTTGACGCGGTTTGAATATTGAATACAAAATCTGATTCGAGCGTCAAGGGAGGTCGCGAAATGCGGGCACTGGTAATGCGCGGCTTCGGCGACGTGGCCGTCGAGGAAGTCCCCGACCCCGTGCCCGGCCCGGGCGAGGTCGTCATCGACGTGGCCTGCGTCCAGCCGAGCGTCACCGAATGCATGCTGCTGGCCGGGGAGCCGATCGCCATGCACACCGTCCTCGCCGAGCGCCTGGCGGCCGGCCCGACCCGCTTCGGCGGCCACGAGTTCGCCGGCGTGATCAGCGCCGTCGGCCCCGGCGCGCCGGGGGACCTGGCCATCGGCGATCGGGTCACCGCCGTGGAGACCGCCACCTGCGGCCGGTGCGCCGCGTGCCGCCGCAACCGGCCGGACGCGTGCCCCTCCCCCAGCGTGCTCGGCTTCACGGGGCCGGGCGCGTTCGCCGAGCGGGTGCTCGTCCCGGCCCGGACGGTCGTACGCGTTCCCGACGGAGTCCCCGCGGCCCACGCCGCGGCCGTGCAGCCCCTGGCGGGCGCGATCCACGGGCACGCGATCGCCGCCGTACGGCCCGGCGACACCGTGCTCGCGATCGGCGCCGGCGTCATGGGCGTGCTGCACACCCAGGTCGCGCGGCGCGGCAACGCGGGGCTGGTCATCGCGACCGGCCGCAGCGAGGCCAAGCGCGCGCTCGCCGAGCGCTCCGGGGCCGGCCTGGTCATCGACGCCACCCGCGAGGACGTGGTCGCCCGGGTCCTGGAGGCCACCGAGGGCATCGGCGCCGACGTCGTCTTCGAGTGCGCGGGCGAATTCGAGCAGGCGGCCCGGTGCGTCCGGCGCGGCGGCACAATCGTCATGGTGTCGGTACTGCCCAGCCACGCCCCCGCCCCGCTCGCCCTGCTGCGCGAGCGGTCGGTGTCGGTGCTGCACCCGCGCTCCGGGGCCGGCGGCTACGCGCCCGGCAGCAGCGTCTTCGAGCACGCGCTGCGCCTGGTGCACCGCGGCGACGTGGACGTGCAAGGGTTGATCAGCCATCGGCTGCACGGGGTCGAGGCGTTGCCGGAGGCGTTGGAGATCACGCGGTACAAGTCGAAGCACGCCGCGCTCGGCCCGGCCCAGGTGGACCTCTTCGACTGGGAGACCCGCGCGTGAGCCTGCTCATCGGCGACATCGTGACCTCGGCGGCGCTGACCGTGCCGGACCGGCTCGCCGCCACCCTCGGGCCCCAGCAGCTGACGTTCCGCGAGCTCGACGCGCGGGCCGACCGCACCGCGAACGCGCTGGCCGGGCTGGGCGTGGGCCGCGGCGACACGGTGCTGTGGTGCGTGACGCCGACGCTGCGCTCGGTCGAGGTGTTCGTCGCGTGCGCCCGGCTCGGCGCGCTGTTCGCACCCGTGAACCCCGCCCTGCCCGGCGAGGAGCGCGACCGCATCCGCTCCTATGTGGACCCGAAGGTCGTCCTGTCCGATGTGGACTTCTCCGCATCGGTACTCCCACCGTCCACCCTGGACGGCGGCGCCCCCGGATTCGCGCGGGTGCCCGTCGACGATCGCGAGCCGCACATCCTGTACCTCACCAGCGGCAGCACCGGCACCCCGAAGGGCGCCCTGGTCAGCCACCGGGCGAGCTGGCTGCGCGCGGCCCCGGGCGGCGGCACGTTCACCAGCGGCCTGCGCGGCGACGGCGGCGTAGTGTGCACCTTCCCGCTGTACCACTACGGCGGCTGGCACTACGTCATGGAGGCGTGGCAGCACCGCACCGCCGTGCACCTGGTCCGCCGGGCCGACGCCGCCGACATGATCGACGTCGTGGAGCGCCGCCGGCCCTCCGCGCTGTACTGCATCCCGGCCGTGTGGGAGCGTCTCCTCGACCCCGAGCACCGGCGCGCCGACCTGCGCTCCCTGCTGCACGCCGACACCGGCACGTCCGCCGTCGCCGCCGACCTCGTCGAGCGCATCAAGTCGCGGCTGCCGGGCACGACGACCACGATCCTGTACGGTTCGACGGAGGCCGGCCGCATGGCCGCCCTGCACGACTGGGAGCTCGCGACCCACCCCGGCAGCGTCGGACGCCCCGCGACCCCGAACGCCCTGTGGCTGGACGCGGACGCCGAGGTGTGCACGAGCGGCCCGGCGCTCATGAACGGCTACCTCGGCGCCGACCCTCTCGACGGCGGCGTGTACCGCTCCGGCGACGTCGGCCGCCTCGACGCCGACGGGTACCTCTATCTGACCGGCCGCACCCGCGAGGTGATCCGCACCGGCGGCGAGTCGGTCGGCCCGGCCGAGGTCGAGCACGCGCTGCGCGACCTGCCGGGCACACTGGACCTGGCCGTCGTCGGCGTTCCAGACCCGCGCTGGGGCGAGGTGGTCTGCGCGGTGCTCGTCGTGCCGCCCGGCGCCGAGCCGCCCACGGTCGCCGAGGTCCGCGCCCATGTCGCCGGCCGCCTGGCGTCGTTCAAGCAGCCGCGCCGGGTCCACGTCGTGGACGCCATCCCCCGCACCCCGGCGACCGGCCAGATCCAGCGCACCCGCCTGCGCAAGCTGGTCGAGGGCGACTGACGCAGCGGCGGTTTCAGCCGACCTTGGTCACCTCGATGAGGTAGGCGAACGTCACGCTGTCGTCGCCGCTCTCGTACTGCATCGGGACGTAGACGGTGCCGCTCTGCGGCTGGCCGGGGCGGACCCAGTTGTACCCGCCGTAGACCCGGCCGTCCAGGTCATCGTTGAAGCAGTGGTCGCTTTCGTACAGGTCGAACACCATGGTCACGCTGACCCGGCCGTTCGGGATCTGCGTGCCGCTGCCGGCGACGGCGCCCACGGTGTAGATATCGGGCAGGAGCCTGCCCTCGACCTCGCCGCCCGCGCACTCGGTGCGCAGGCCCGGATAGCCGTTCTGGTACGGATTGGCGGGCGAGACCGAGCCCCTTCTTGCGTGACTGCGGTTCCCATGCCGTCGGGGGCCTATGCAGCTCCTACATCCTGTTCACCGCCATGCGGACCATCATCAACGCGACGCCGGGAGCAACCCTGGTCACCTGAGCAACCCCGCGGCCGGTGGCGGACGAAGCGAGTCCGCCGCCGGCCTTCAACATTTCGCGAGCCTCGTGACGTTGGACAGGTAGGCCCGACCACGGAGAGGCACACGGTTGACATTCGAAGAGTTCCTGGTGGCGGAGCTGCCGGGCCTGACCCGCTTCGCCGGTGCGCTGACCGGCGACCGGGACCTCGGCGAGGACATCCTCGCCGACGCGCTGCTGACCGTCTCCGCAAAATGGGCACGGATCTCCGGCACGCAACGGCCACTCGCGTACGTACGCCGGGTCGTGGTGACCACATTCCTCTCCGATCGACGCCGGGCGGCACGGCGGCGCACCCAGCCGGTCGGCGACCCGTCACTGCTCGACCGGGCCGAACCCGACGTCAGCGACGTCGTCGCCCGGCGTGACTTCGTCGCCCAGCTTCTGACCGCACTCCCGGCCCAGCAGCGGGCAGCCGTCGTCCTGCGGTATCTGCTGGACCAGACCGACGACGAGATCGCCCAGACGCTGCGCTGCTCAACCGGCACGGTCCGATCCCACCTCTCCCGCGCCAGGGCGACATTGCGGATGACCGCACCCGCCGAACGGAGCTGATGACCATGGACCTCGACGAGCTGCGCGACGAACTGCTGCGCCACACACCCGACCCGGAAGCTGTCCAGAACCGCATGACCACCAAGCGTCACGCACGACGTCGGCGACGGTTCCTACTGGCCGGCACGGCAGTCTGCGTGGCCGTCGCCGTGGGGGTCGCCGCCGTGGCATGGTCTGTCGACCAGGATCCGGCCGATGACACCCGCGCGGCACCGGCCGCGTCCGATGCGGGCCGGACCGGCGCGACGGCAGTGCCAAACCCGACCGCCACCACCTCGGACACGGTCTACGCCGCGAGCGCCTGCGTCAGCTTGACGCTCCCGGCGCTGATACACCAGGTTCGCACCGCGGGCGCCTCGCTGATCCTGGCGCACGGCACCCTGACCGGTCGCCGCGGCGACGACCCGACAGGCCCGGCAGGACTGGCCGAGATGACCATCGACCATGTTGAGACCCTCGCCGGGCCGGTCGTCGCGGAACACGCGACCGGATGGGTGCCGACCGACGTCGGACCGTCCGGGATTCCCATCCCGTCGAATGCCACAGGATCCCTGTGGGCCCCCGACGGCGCGCTCATCGGCGTGTACTGGCCCACCCTGCCCCACGCCTCGAAGCTCGGACCGTACCTGCGCATCGCACCGGTCGTCGATCAGCAGGTCATCCTCACCAGCGCCGGGTGCTGGCTCATCGACGGCGTCGAAACACGCCCATTCACCGGACCACTGGCCGAAGTCCCAGGATCCAACTCATTCGCGCGCTCGGCCCAGTACGGCTTCCGCGCCCTGCCCCTCGACGCCGTCCGCCAGGCCGCCGCAACCCGCTGACCTGCCGCCACGCACGGCGCCGCAGCGCCAACCGCCACCCGGAGCCGCGTGGGCAGCACCGGGGGTGAAAGGGCAGCGGGCTTCGGAGCGCGAATGCGCTCGCCGAAGCTGTACCGGCGTGCCGGCGGGAGGGGCGCAGGTGCGCCGGTCGCCGCACGATTGCTCTCAACGAGCGACGATAGCGGCTCTACCGTCATCCAATCGGGCGTGCGATGGATCATACGGTGGCAGCTGGAGCAGATCAGGCCAGATCGACCAGGCGTGCACGGGTCTTGCCGTCGATACCCAGCGGTGCCCGGTCGTGGCATTCGATGTAGTCGAGGCCACGGGCTCCGCAGGTCGCGTGGAAGCCGAAGCCGCATGCCTCGCAAATCAACGCGATGCCCCGCCGCTTCGCGTCTTCGAGCTTCCTGACCTTGAGCTTCGGGTCGCGTTCTCGGCGTAGGTGCACCTTGAGAAGGACCCCTCCCTCGGCGCCTGCAGCGGAATGTTCACCATGTGCGCTACTGCGGGGTCGAGAATCGCAGTTGCGGTCGAATGCTGGAATAATTCATTGCGTGGGGCAGATGCGGTTGTTCAGCTCGCGGGAATTGGCTGCCATGCAGGATCGGACGAAGGCGAGGAATTGGTGGCCAGGGAAGGACGAATTCCGGAAGGAACAGCAGCGGCGGCGTGACTGGGGTTTGACGAGGCGGCATGCGGAGAAGCTGCGCCGCATCCACGGGCCAGCAGAGCCAGCGCCCGGTGTCGGCATCGCCGACGGCGGCGACCCCCACCCCGCTGTCCTTGAGCACGAGGACGGGAGTGCCGGCTTCGACCTCGAATCACCAGCGCCTACGCCGCCGGCAATCACCCCGACAGAGCCACCGTCCAGCCTAACCAATCAGCCCGCAAAGAAAAGCGATGCCCGCGTTGGCGCCAAATCCGGCGCGCCGCTTTCGCCCGAAGCTGAACAATCCCAGGGAAGAATACGCCTTGCTGGTGACGGGCGAATCTGTGAGTGCGTTTCCGCGGAGGCGACTCGAAGCTGCGTCACGTCGCTGGCGAAGTCACGGGTGTGGGAGTGTGACGCGCTGCCCGGCGCCGGCCGGCAACGGCGCCGCCCGCCGAAGTGGCACGGTTCCCGGCCGCCGCGGACCCGACTCGTCCAAGCCCCGGCGGTGATGTCGGCGAGCGCGACGACGACCGGGTTCACTGCGAACGTCCCGGCAAGCCACGGCACGGACCCGGCGAACTACGATTCCTCGCCGTCCAGCCACGCGGACAATGACGCAACGTACTCCGGCACGAACTCCGGGTTCCAGCGCGCGAAATATACCGCCGTCGACAAGGCGTGGATGGCGTTGCCCAGCCGGACCCGAGTTTGCCAGTCGTCCGGGAGCGGGAGCACCGCGTCGTACGCGGTCAGGAACGCTTCGCGGCCCTCCGGCCAGGTCGCGAAGATGTGCTCGTCCAGCTTGCCGAAGTCGAGGAACCGGTCGGCCCAGCGCCCGTGCTCGAAGTCCAGGACGCACGTGATGCGACCGGCGCGCAGGAGCAGGTTCGGGCGCCACAGGTCGCCGTGGACCAGGGACGGCGGGGCGTCGGGTGGTACGTCGTCGATGGCCCGGTGCAGCGCCGCGCCCGCGCGGTCGATCAGCTCCGGCGACAGTACGCCCGGGGCCCTGGACAGCTGCTCGCCGACCCGAGTGTGCAGGAACGTGCGCGCGTCCGGGCGTTGGGAGCGGCCGAGCACGTCGCCGAACCAGGGGCCGGTGCAGGCGTGGATTTGGCCTACCACGGTGCCGAGGTCGGTGGCGAACGCGAGGCGGGCGGCGGCGTCCATGGTGGACCAGGCGCCGTCGGCGGGGGTGCCGTCCTGGTACTCCTGCACGAGCAGCGGGCCGCCCACGTCCGCCGAGTGTGGCAGCAGGGCCCGGAAACGTACCACCGGCACACCCCCGTCGGCGGCGCGGCGGGTCGCGGCGATGAGGCGGCGCAGGTGTGCGGGGTCGGGGTTGCGGATCGGGGTCTTGGCCAGCAGCGGGCCCTCGTCGGTGTCGGCGACCCACTGGCGGCTGGTGTAGCCGGCGTCCAGCGGCCGGATGTCGCCGACTCCGAGGCCCGGGCAGGCCTCCAGCAGCGCCGCGCGCACCGCATCGAGTCCGATCGTCACCGCGTCATCCTAGGCGCCGTCACCCCGCTCATCGCCGGCGCCGGGTCGCGGGGCAGGATTGACCGCGAGACGTTCCCGGGAAGGAGCCCCAATGCAGGTCGGCGACGTGGTCGAGGACTTCGAACTGCCCGATGAGACCGGCACCCCGCGCAGGCTCAGCACGCTGCTGGAGGGTGGCCCGGTCGTCCTGTTCTTCTACCCTGCCGCGCTCACCGCCGGCTGCACCCGCGAGGCCTGCCACTTCCGCGACATGGCCGGCGAGCTGCGTGAGGCCGGCGGGCAGCCGGTCGGCATCAGCGGCGACGAGGTCGCGAAGCAGGCCGAGTTCGCGACCAAGCACAGCCTCGGCTACCCGCTGCTGTCCGACCCCGTGGGCACCGTCCGCGAGCAGTTCGGCGTGAAGCGCGGGCTGGGCGGCGGCCTCATCCCGACGAAGCGCGCGACGTTCGTCATCGACACCGACCGCCGCGTGCTCGCCGTCGTCAAGAGCGAGATTCGCATGGACGTCCACGCCGACAAGGCCCTCGAGGCGCTCCAGGCCCGCTCGCAGTAACAGCAAAAAGCAACAGCAGCAGCGAGCTACCGCGATGTCCGTCGTGGTGCGGACCGTTACTCCCGTGGCCTCACCCTCCGCCGTCGGTCACGGCGGCTGACGCTACGCGGCCGGTTGCGGTCCGCGGAGGCGGGCGCGCAGCTGCGCCTTGGCCACCTTCCCGCCGGAGCCGCGACGCTACGCGGCCGGTTGCGGTCCGCGGAGGCGGGCGCGTAGCTGCGCCTTGGCCACCTTC
>NZ_JBEPEH010000015.1:0-3231 GCF_040300725.1 Dactylosporangium sp. NPDC000244 | reverse complement strand
CAGCTGCGCCTTGGCCACCTTCCCGCCGGAGCCGCGACGCTACGCGGCCGGTTGCGGTCCGCGGAGGCGGGCGCGTAGCTGCGCCTTGGCCACCTTCCCGCCGGAGCCGCGACGCTACGCGGCCGGTTGCGGTCCGCGGAGGCGGGCGCGTAGCTGCGCCTTGGCCACCTTGCCGCCGGAGCCGCGCGGGAGGTCCTCGACGAGCTCGAGGCGCTCCGGCCAGTTCTCGCGGGACACGCCGCGGGCGTCCAGGTGGGCGCGCAGGGCGTCGAGGTCCAGGGTCGCGGACTCGCGCAGCACGACGAACGCGCACACGCGCTCGCCGAAGGTCGGGTCGGGCACCGCGACCGCGGCCACCATCGCCACGGCGGGGTGGGTGCCGACCTGGTCCTCGACGGCGGCGGCGGAGATGTTCTTGCCGCCGCGGATGATGAAGTCGGACTTGCGGTCGACCACCCGCAGGTACCCGTCGGCGTCGATGGTGCAGATGTCGCCGGTCAGCATCCAGCCGTCCGCGGTGAAGAGCTTCTCGTTGGCCTCGGGGTCGGCGAAGTACCCGAGGCAGGTCGCCGGGCCCGCGCACGCCGCCTGGCCCGGGCCGCCCGCGGCGGTGACGTCGGTGCCGTCCTCGGCGAAGAGCCGGACCCGCATCTCGTCGATGACCTTCCCGGCGGTGCGCAGCCGCTGCTCGACGGTGTCGGTGACGGAGGTCCGCGACAGCGCGCCGGTCTCGTTGGAGCCGAAGAACTGCAGCACCCGGGCGCCGGTCCGCCGCTCGAACTCCGCCGCCCGCTCGAACGGCACCGCCTCGCCGCCGGTGAACATGCACCGCAGCGAGGACAGGTCGACCTCCTCCAGCACCGGCGAGTTGAGCATCATGATGAACTGGGTGCTGACGCAGCAGACCACGGTCACCCGCTCGCGCTCGATGAGCCGCAGGGCCTCGTCGGCGCTGAACCGGGGCATCACGACCGTCGGGGCGCCCAGCAGCGTCGGGGTGAAGTTGGCCGTCCACTGCGCGAAGCCGTAGGGCGCCGGGATAAGCGTGAGGAATACGTCGTCGGTGCGCAGGTCGCCGCACTCGACGGCGAGCTCGTGGTAGTAGAACCAGCGGTTCTGGTTGTGCACCACGCACTTCGGCATCCCGGTCGTGCCGGAGGTCGAGTTGAGCAGGTGGATGTCCCCGAGCCCGAGCTCCCGGCCCTCCAGCGAGCCCTCCGTCGAGCCGGCCGGCTCGACGAGCGCCGACAGGTCGGCGATCACCAGGTGCGTATCGATGCCGAGCCCCGCCACGATCCCGGCGACCGATTCGCCGCGGTGCTCCGCGAAGCTCACCAGGGCCGTCGCCCCGCCCACGGTGAGCAGGTGCCGCACCTCCAGCCGCGCCGCCCGCGGCCCGATCGCGACCACGACCACCCCGGCCTTCATCGCGGCCAGGTACACCACGTGCACCTCGACCCCGTCGGGCAGCAGCACCCCGACCCGCGCCCCCGGCTCCAGCCCCGCCGCGACCAGCCGGTGCGCGAAGCCCGTCGACCACGCGTCGAACTCGCGCCAGGTCATGCGATCGTCCCCGGCGATGAACGCGAGCCCGTCCGGGTCCTCGGCCGCGTGCCGGCGCACCACGCCGGGCAGGGTCTCGTCGCCCCAGCGGCCGACGTCGGCGAGCCGGTCCGCGACGTACCGTTCGTGAACGCTGCCGGCGGCCGGAGCCGTTCCGGGTGGGAAGTGCACGAGCCGACCCCTCTCGCATCTACCAAACAAGCGCTTGGTTGTGTCATTCTGTGTCGGTCGGAGAGACCGTGTCAAGGCGGGAGCGCGCGTGGACGACATCTGGCAGGCGCCGATCGGCGAACCCCTGGACCTGGCGGTGACGGCGGGGCTGCCGCCGGTACCGCTGCCGGATCAATGCCACGTGGAACAGCTCATCTGGCACGGCGACCCGCTCACCGGCCCGCTGCGCGCGCATGTGGCGGCGCGGGGAACACACACGGTCACCGTGCGCATCGGCGCCGGCGACAGGATCATCGCCGACGTGCGCATCCGCCGCGGCCCGGCCCGCACGCCCCGGCCCCACGCGCTGCTGCGCGCCGGCCTCGAGCCGGGCGTCACACTCACCCGGCAGTTCGCGGTGACCAAAGAGGTGACGACCGACCACGTGCCCGGCGCCGATCCGGTGCTGAGCACGCCGTCGATCATCGCATTCATGGAGGACACCGCGGCCGACATTCTGCGCGCGCGGTTCACGCCGGCGACGGCGTCGCTCGGCACGTGGATCGGGGTACGGCACTCCGGCCCGGCCTATATCGGACAGTCCGTGACCGTGACGGCGGCGCTCGCGGAAGTGCGCGGCCGGCGGTACCTCTTCGACGTCGTGGCCACAGTGGACGGCCGCGAGGTCGGCGACGGGCAGGTGGCCCAGACGCTGATCAGCCTCGCCGGCTGAACCCGGCCGGGAATGGGCCCCCGGTGCGCCGCGCGGGTCGCTCGCCGCGGTTTCCCGGCGGCGGTTCCCCGACGCCCGCGGAGACGGCCGAAGAGATGCCGAGGGCTCGGGTCCGTGCGGGGCCCTCGGCGAGGTCGATGGTGAGCAGTGCCGGCGTGCCCGGCGAGGCGATGCCGGCGCCGGCGCCAGCGCCCTGAACCGCCCTGGCCGCGATCAGCCAGGCGCCGGACCGGGCGAAGCCACCGATCAGCGAGGCGACAGTGAACGGCGCGACGCCGAAGACGAAGGTGTCGCGACGGCCGGGAATGCCGCCGAAGCCCAGCAGGCAGGCGTCAATCACCCAGGACCCGCTCGTGGTCGCGGGGTGTCCCGGTGACCCCGCGCAGGACTGGACTCATGGTGCCGCGAAGTTGGCAGCGAACTCGGTAGTGCATCCCGTGCGAGAAGTCGGGGAAGTGCGAGCCGACATCAACGCATATCAAGCGCTCCGGCTGGTCAACGCCCAAAATAGCAGATAGCGGCAATAGTCGATTTTTCACGATCGACGTGTTGCAGCACTGCCGGAACGCGTCGTCCTTTTAGTCGTTGAGTGATCTTTTCTTTTCCGAAACCATCGAATGGCGCCGTATCGCGCGCGGAACGTTGTCCTGCACTTCAAGGAATGTCGCAATCAGGGAGTGATTGTGTACGGCTTAGCCCCGGCCCTTCATTGAGGGCTTCCCACATGGTGGGTGGATGAGGAACGGGTGCCTTCTGAGCTGGGAAGATAGGACTTGCTGAGGGTC